>VBME01000069.1 GCA_005878995.1 Methanobacteriota archaeon
GGCCGTGCAGAGTCGAGAGGAGTGACGGGCTGACGGATTCCTGGTCCATCACAAACGAACCGCGAAGCGTCCCCCTGGCATGGACGCCCGGCGATGGAACCTTACCCGGTCAGGTGGGACCGGAGCACCCATTCTTGTTTCTCGAGGCCACGCGCGATCTCGATGTAGACGTCTTGGGTGGGGAGGTCATCCTCGCTCCCGTCGATTCCGCGTCGAATCTCCGCAATCGCAACGTTCGCTCGCTCGACGAGCGCGCGAAGGAGCAAGTTTTCGCGATGTTCGTCGAGCGGGAACGGGGGAACTGTCGTCTCCTTCACGGCTCCCTCAATCGTCCCGTGGGACGTCCCGTGGAGTTGAACCGCGCGCTCCGCCACGAGATCGGCATATTCTCTCGTCTGGTCCGCGAACCGGTCGAACAACTCATGAAGCTGGGCGAATCCCGAGCCCTGTAGGTTCCAATGCGCCTGTTTGTAGGCGGTGGCCAAAGACGTCATGTTTGCCAGGTTTAGATTCAACCCGCGAACCAATCTCTCTTGGACGTTTCGATCGACTCCCGCTCCCTCCTTGCCTCGTTTCGTCCGCTCCATAGACTCACCCTCGCTCGAGGCCCAAGGCACAACGAGGCATGAGGTTATGGAATGGAGGCGGGAGGTCGGCCAAAGCTGAATTCTGTCCCCGACGACCTCTCGCCTCGCTCACGTTTGCTTTTCCTTCGTCGTATCCGACGGGTCGTCGGAGGGCTCGAGCCGCTTGTCGGGCGCGGCCGGCGTTCCGCCGTTCGGCTGGGTGAGGAGCTTCGCGAGGAAGGCGGTCAAGAGGGTCCCGGCACCGGATCCATCCGCACCGGACATCACGAGCGTATCCGGCGTCACTCGGATCTTGCCGTCTCGGACCTCCTCCATGACCTTCACGAGCGCGACCCGGTCGGAGCCGAGCACGTCGGCCTGGGCGTGGTACGCGTCCGCCTGCGCCTGTCCGACCATTCGAATCGCCGCCGCGTTTCCGTCCGCCTGGATGCGCGTCGAGTCGCGCACACCCTCGGCCTGCTTGATCGCGGCCTTCGCGAGGTTCTCATTGATTTGGACCTGGTAGGAGGCTTCGACGACGCGGGGCTGGAGGTTCGCCCGCGCAGTCATCTCCTGGACCGCGATGCGCCGCTGCTCGGCCGTCGCCTGTTGCTCATACTGCGTCTGCTGCTGGATAGCGATCTCCTTGTTCGTCTGGGTCGCGAGCAGCGTCGGATCGACCGCAATGTAGGAGATGAGCAGGTTCTGGGCTTCGACGTAGTACTTGGCAAACTGCACCCGGGCCCGGTTCAGGGCCTCCTCCTGCAGTTGGGATCGGCCCTGAACGAATTCGAGCGCCTTCTTCTCCCCCGCGTTGTTCCGGAACGACGCGTCGATGAGCGGATGCACGATCTGTTGGATCAGGTTAAAAACGGAGCCGAATCGGGCGATCACAAAGGCCGCGTTCTCCGGCAGGATCCGGATGACCATCCGCACGTCGACCTCGAGCTTGAAGCCGTCCTTGGACGTCACGAGCAACTGGCCGAAGCGGAAGAAGGAGAGACCCTTCTCCCCCTGTTCCGTCAAGTAGGGATAGTCCGATTCGTCGGCGCGAGGCTCCGCCGGGCGACGCGCGAGACTCGGCGCATCCGGCCGCTCCGACCGAGCCCAGTCGACCATGATGGCCGACGTCGGGACCATGTAGGCGGTGAAGGCGACTCGGTTCAGGTTGTACTTGCCCGGCGCAACGGGATTGCGCCAAATTCCCCGTCGGTTTCTCTCCGGAACGAGCAGCCGCTCGACCGCCGCGTGAATCGTCTGGTCGAAGTCCGGGCTGTCCGTGACGGGCACGGGCTGGATGTCGGCCTGGTCCAGTTCCTCCCCGATGTTCGACCGGAGGACGGCTACGAACCCCGGCGGGACTTCTGCGACATCGTCGATCTGGACCTGGAAGAGCGTCGGATTGATGTAGTACCGACCGGGCTGGAGCGTATCGAGTTGCGGTCCTCGGAAGCCACCGCTATCGAGGAAGGCCTGGCCGTCCTGGAAGAAATTGTGCGACCGGGCGCTCGGATGCGATGCCGACGGTGCGCCCTCGGGCGCGGGCGCGACGATGAATTTCGGCGGCAGCGGCTGGCCATCCTGGGCCGTCACGACCCCGACCTTTCCAGAGGCGACCTCCGTCGCGGGCTGCTTGGCCACGTTGAACAGGAACGGATTGATCCGGTACGTCCCGGGGCGGATAATCGCGACCTGCGGGCCTTTGAACCCGCCATTGTCGAGGAACGCCTCGCCGTCCTGGAACTGGTTGCACTCCACCTCGTCCCCGAGCAGTCGTCCCTTCGAGAGGGGACGGCCGTCGATCGCTTCCACGGTCGCGATTTCATTCTCGGCGACCTGGAGGACTCGGGACCGGCGCATGCTCCAGACGACCGGCATTCGCCAGTACAGACCCGGCACCAGGGTCGCGGCTTGCGTCCCGATCTCGCCGTGTCGAGCGATGACCTGTCCGGGGGGCATCTTCCGGCCGCCGAGCCTCTTCACGAGCACTCCGACTTCGCCCGCGCGGATCAGGTAAAGGCCCTTCAGGAGGACCAGGAGTCCTGTGAAAAGCGCGACCAATCCCAGAAGCACGACTCCCTGCGTAATGTCCACGATCTCGACCATGTTCTTCCTCCGATCCGCACATGCATTTCTGGCGGCATCACCCTTACCTGGGATTGCCTCGGGATTGCCCGATTCCCGGTGGAATTGGGACTCCGCTAGCCCTCTCGTTTCGCGACCATTGGGCGAACGCGCACCGTTCATCGAAGCGCGGATACGTGGATGTCCGTCGTCTCTGACGTGCCTCGCCAAAACCTTAAACCATGCGAGGGCTCGTGTATCCTCGTGGAGAAACTCGACAAAGCGAGGCTTCGGCAAGAGCTCACCCGGCTACAGTACGACGTTTGCGTCAACAAGGGGACCGAACGGCCGTTCACGGGAGAATACTGGGACAACCACGAGCCCGGGGTCTATGTGTGCGTCGTCTGCGGGAAGGAACTCTTCGCCTCGCTCACGAAATTCGACTCCGGAACCGGCTGGCCGAGTTTCTGGGCGCCGATCCAGAAACAGAACGTGCAGGAGAAGGAAGATCGCAGCTTGCTCATGCGGCGGACCGAGGTCGAGTGCGCCAACTGCGGGTCCCACCTGGGCCATGTGTTCGAAGACGGCCCGGAGCCGACGGGCCTGCGGTACTGCATCAACTCCGCCTCCCTCAAGTTCCGTCACGGATGAGCACCGGTTGATGGGACCGTCGGCGAGACCCGTCGCTCGGTCTCGGGGCATCGGAACACCGATTGGATCCGCGGCAGGAGCCGTCGGCGTCCGTACTTTCTGTGACCCCTGTCGAATATCGTTATATACGAGACCGGCCTCGTTCCGGGCCAAGAGGATTTGTAATGGCAGAACCACCGAAGCCTGGAGCAATCGTGCATGTGGAGATCCACGTCAAAGAGCCGAAGAAAGCTGAGAAGTTCTACGGAACGCTGTTCGGATGGAAGTTTCAACAGGTTCCCGGCATCGACTACTCACTGTTCGAGGCGCCAAGCGGCCCTGGCGGGGGCATCGGGGGACTGCAACCCGGAAACTGGCAGCCTGGCGTCATCAACTACATTTCCGTGAGCTCGGTCGATGAGTACGTCGAGAAGGTGAAGAAGGCGGGCGGGAAAATCATCTCACCAAAGGCCGACGTGATGGGCCAGGGATGGTTCGCGGTGTTCGAGGACCCCACAGGTACTCGCATGGCCCTGTGGCAGCAGAATCCCAACGCCCCGCGGATGTAGTGGCTCGGGCTAAACTCGTTCAGGTTCCCTCAGCCCGGTCTTCAACGGCCGGGCATCTTCTGTTTTGCGGCCAAGTTCTCCCGTCGCCGGCGGAAAAGCATTAGCGGGTGAAGGGTACATCCCGGCGATGCAAGCCTGTTGCGCTGTAACGCTCGCACTAACGAGACTTCGCTTTCTTACGATCGGGCTCGTACCGGAGGATGACGCCTCCGGACTTCAGCGGCCTCGCTTCCAGAAGCGTCATCTTGATCCGGTCCGCGCTGGACTTGAACAACGGATTCCCACCGCCCAAGACGACGGGAGCCAAGGCCAGATCAAGTTCATCAAACAGACCGTGGGTTAAGAGCGTCGCCGAGAGGTTCGCGCTGCCAAAGACAAACAGATCCTTGCCGGGCTGCTGTTTGAGTTTGGCGACCTCTTCCTCGGGCTTCGCTTTCACCAGCCGCGTGTTGTTCCACTCGGCCTTCTTCAACGTCTTCGAAAAGACGATTTTCGGGATCGTGTTCATGAAATCGGCGACCTCGCCTTTCTGGGAGGGCCAATACCCGGCCATTCCTTCGTACGTTACGCGGCCGAACAACAGCATCCCGGTTGACTTCGATTGCTCGATCGCATACTTTTCGAGCTCATCACCCCAGATGGTGTCGTGCCAATCGATGTCCCAACTCTTCGGGCCTTCAAAGAAACCGTCCAGCGTGACCAGATTCCACATGATGAGTTTTCTCATGTCTATTCACCGATCCCGGCTCCGTTCGATCCCTCGAGAGGTCAATCGCCCGTCGTACAAATATCCCTTATCATAGCCTCCCGCGGGGCTCCGTATCGACCCAAAACCCGCTGCTCGAGCGACCTCCGATCGATTCATTCGACCTCTCCTCGCTCTCCGACCGAATACGAGTCGGGTGTCGCCCGTTCGACGAGGATCGGAGCCCGCTCGTTTCGAAAGCGGAGGGCAATCCCGAATCCGAGTGCGGCGAGCACGGCGGCCGCGGCGAAGGCGTATCGGTACCCGCTCAGCCCAAGCTGAGGATCGAAGGCGCTTCCGACGGTCAACACCATCGATAGGCCCAGCGGGAAGCCGAGTCGCTGGGAGGTCTGGATCAAGCCCGAGGCGAGGCCCTCTTCCCCCGGCTTGGTCCCGGCGAGGCCCGCGATGGCGAGGGCCGGGAAGCCGATGCTCGCCCCGAGCGCCCACACCATGGTGCCAGGCAAGATACCCCAATAGCCAGCCGCGACCGGCAGCGGCGCCAACAGCGCCAGCCCGAGGGTGACGAACGCCGACGAGGCGACGAGCACCCGTTTCATGCCGAGTCGATTCATCAGCCAGGAGGAGCCCCAACCGCCGACGACGAAGAAGATCGCCGCGGCCGGGAGGAACGCCAGACCCGCCTCGAGCGGAGAGTACCCCAGGATTTGTTGCAGATAGACGGTGAGCACGATCAGCGCTCCGGCGGATGAGCTGACGAACAGGGACAGAACGTTCGCGGTCAGCGTGGTCCTGCGACGGAGGAAGGCGAGCGGCATCAGCGGCGCCTTCGACCGATATTCGATCGCCAGGAAGCCGACGAGGGCCAAAACGGAGAGGGCCAGCGGGACCGCGGTCTGGACCGTGAAGAGCCCGTCCGTCGCGGCAACCGTAAACGCGTACACGAGCAGGACTAGGCCGGCCGTCACGCTCACGGCGCCCGGAATGTCGAGCCGTCGGACCACCGCACGTCCACCGTTTCGCGCGATGTACCGCTGTGCCAAGACGGTCGCCGCGGCTCCGATTGGCACATTCACGAACATGACGGACCTCCAGCCGAAGGCCGCGGTGAGAACCCCGCCCGCGATTGAGCCCGCCGCGAACCCGGCGGACAGCACCGAGACGAGGATCCCGAACGCCCGATTCCGCTCCGGTCCCTCGGGGAAGGTGGCCGCCAGGATCGCCAAGGCCGTGGCCGTCGTCATGGCGGCCGCGATGCCCTGAATGGCCCGCGAGACGACCAGGGAGAGGAGCGACGGAGCGAGCCCCGCGGTGAGCGACGCGAGCGTGAACAACACGATTCCGACCAGGAACATCCGCTTCTGACCGTACACGTCGCCCGCTCGGCCACTGACCATGAGAAATCCGGCCAAGGTGAGCCCGTAGACGCCGGTGACCCACTGGCTCTCGGCCAGCGGAGCGAGGAATTCTCGCTGGATCGTTGGCAGCGCCACTTGGACCACGGAAAAGTCGACGACGTCCAGGAAAGCGGCCGATATAATCACGGCGAGGATGAGCCGGGCGTGGGCGGCAAGAGCTGCTCCCGCGGGAGGTGCCACCTGCATGGGGCCCGCAATCCGTTCTTCTTGCTTGTTCTCGGTCAACGAAGTTCTCTCCCTATTCGGGGTTCCTGCCGGCCGAGGCATCGGTTGTTCATGAATCTGCGTTAGGGCCGTTCCGAAGACCTTAGTATCAACCCGAACTTATCCGCGCGTCATGGAGTCGACGGGCCTTGCCCGCTTTCTCTTTGAACTCGCCTCCGAAGAGCGACTTGGCATTCTCGCGGCGATTTCCGAAAAACCGCTCCGGCACGCCCAGATCGCCCGACGTGTCCGGATGACCGACTCGGAGACCACGCGCCACTTGAACCGACTCACGGCCGCCGGTCTCGTCACGAAGGGTCCGCAGAGCGAGTATGAGCCAACGAACCTGGCCCGTCTCGTGTCCGCCGATTTCCCGTTCTTCAGTTTCCTGCTGGCGTATCGCGAGTTTCTCCTGAATCACGACGTGCTCGTGCTGCCGCCCGGGTTCGTGGAGCGGCTCGGCGCGTTGAGCGGAGGCGTGTTGACGAAGGGAACGTACAACGTCGTGGCGACCCAAGAGCGCTCGTTGCGGGGCGCCAAGCGACGGATCTGGGTCCTCTCCGAGCAGGCGTTCGAGCAGGCCCTTCCCATCCTGCGGGAGAAGGCGTCCGGCGGCGCGGACGTTCGTGTGATCCGGCCCCGCGAGGTGTTCCAGGACCCCGTTCCGCTCTCGGCGGTGAAGCGAAACTACCCCCTGCGACTCCTGGGAGAGGCGAGGATGTTTCTCGCCGTGGTCGACGACGTGGCAGGGGTCTGTTTCCCCAATCTCCACGGTGAAGTCGACATGGCGACCATGGTCTTCCTGGACGATGGCGTGGGGTGCAAATGGGCGGAAGATCTCTTCCTCCATTTCTGGAACGAGGCGCGAGAACGGCTGGACGCGCCGACGTTGCCGGACGGATAGCGGAATCGAATCCCAGCAGGCCCACCCCGTTCGTTACGGACCCTGGATCACCCTGTCGACGTTATAGCGAGCTGGATCGAACGGCCTCAACGGATTCCCATACCAACTCGTGTGTGGAACGTCAACACACAAAGGAACATAGGTGAGCCCGGCATAGGTCCCGCCCGAGCCGGAAGGGGGCTCGATCAAGGCGACGATGGCCGGCGGTGTGGACATTCGCGGCCCGGTCGAAGGGCGCGTCCAAAGCATCCTGACCCCGGAAGCGCTCGCGTTTCTGGCAATGCTCCACCGAGCCTTCGACGCGACCCGAAAGAGCCTGTTGGAGGAACGCATGAAACGTTGGGAAGATTTGCGCCGCGGGAGCACGTTGGATTTCCTCCCCGAGACGAGGCCTGTCCGGGAGGGCGAGTGGCGTGTCGCATCGGTCCCGAAGGACCTCCAGGACCGGCGGGTCGAGATTACCGGGCCGGTCGAACGGAAGATGATGATCAACGCACTGAACTCAGGCGCGAAGGTGTTCATGGCCGATTTTGAAGATTCCCTCTCGCCGACCTGGTCGAACGTCGTCGTGGGTCACGTGAACCTCGTCGACGCGGTTCGTCGGACGATCGCCTACGACGCGCCGGACGGCCGCACGTATCGTCTGAAGGACCGGATCGCGACCCTCCTCGTACGACCGCGAGGATGGCACCTCGAGGAGAAGCACCTGAGGGTCGATGGCCATCCCGTATCCGCCAGCTTGGCGGACTTCGGCTTGTTCTTCTTCCACAACGCGAAGGAACTTCTCGCGCGCGGCACGGGCCCGTACTTCTATTTGCCGAAGCTCGAGGGTCACCTCGAAGCCCGCCTCTGGAATGTCGTCTTCCTGCGAGCCGAGGAGGCGTTGGGTCTGCCTCGAGGCACGATCAAGGCGACCGTCCTGATCGAGACGATCCCAGCGGCGTTCGAGATGAATGAGATCCTGTACGAACTCCGGGAGCATATCGTCGGACTGAACGCGGGCCGTTGGGACTA
>VBME01000070.1 GCA_005878995.1 Methanobacteriota archaeon
GGACTTCGGTCCGGAACTCGCGTATCTGGACGTCCCAAGAGCCCACTACTCGAACGTCTCACACAACGTGCGGGGGGACACTTGGTTCAACGTCACAACCCTGGAGACCCCGCAATCGAAGAGCCCCGTATTCACGACGGTCGCGGTTACGGTGGTCTACACGGACAGCCTCGACCAGAATCCACGGACCATTTACCGATCCCTGACATTCGCGCTGAACTATCGCCAACCCGTCGCAGCTCCCTTCAACCCGTTCGCCGCGGCCGCCGCAGGCTTGGGCGCAGCTGGCATGTTGGGCCTCGGGGTGTACGTCACCCGGCGGGCGCGGCTCGAGGAGCTGTACCTGATGCACGACAGCGGCATGTTGATCCGCCACTGGTCGCGCACGGAGGGAATGGTGCACGACAGCGACATCATGAGCGGCATGTTCATCGTCCTCCAGGAATTCGTCCGCGACTCGTTCGAAGACCGGAAGGGCTCGCTCGAACAACTTCGGTTCGGGCAATGGCAGGTGCTCATGGTCCGCGGGGAGCACACAATCCTCGCCGCGGTGACGGAGGGCCGTTACCTCACCGGCATCCTGCGGAAATTGCAAGTCGCGGTGTGGGAGTTCGAGCAGTCCCACGCAACCATCCTCGCGAAATGGGATGGGAACGTTGCGCTCCTCCCGCAGGCCGACGCAATCGCCGCGCGATTCCTCCGGTCGCGGCTCCGTTTCCACGCGAATTGACGGCGTATTCGCATCCCTGACATTGAGCCAGCAACCGTTATAAGCGTGGCGCCTGCATGGAGAGACGTCGCCATGGTCGATGATCGCATCAAGCGAAAGATCTTGCTCCTTGGCGACGGCGCGGTGGGGAAGACCAGCCTGGTCCGACGCTTCGTCGTCGACAAGTTCTCGGACGATTACATCACGACGATCGGGACGAAAGTGACGAAGAAAGACCTGCGGATCGAGTCGCCGGCTCGGTCGACCGACCTGACGTTCATGATCTGGGACGTGCTCGGCCAGAAAGGCTACCGCGGCATCCAGGACAGTTCCTTTCAAGGGGCCAAGGGTGCGCTCCTCGTGTATGACGTGACCCGACCGGAGACCGCGGACAGCCTCCAAGACTACTGGATCCCGCATCTGCTAACGGTCACCGACGCCATCCCGGTGGTCGTCGTGGGGAACAAGGTCGACCTCGCGCCGACCCGCCGGCAAGCGCAGGACGCCTTGGACGAGCTGAAGGAGACCCTCGAGGTCGCTGGGTTCCTGAGCTCCGCGAAGACCGGTCTGAACGTCGAGGCCGGATTCCTCGCGCTGGCGAAGACTGTGATCGCCGAAGCCAACGCGAAGCTCTCGAAGGGCGAGGCGGTGGAGGAACTCTCGAATCCGTTCATCCCGGTCGCCGACCAGATCATCATGGATTTCTGCGACCTCATGGGCGGCCAAGAGGCCGCGATGCCGATCGTGAGACAACAACTCACCCGTGCGGGCGTCGATGTGAAAGCCCCGACGAAGGAAGGCCTACGACTCGCGGTGGAGTACCTCGCGGAGGCAGAGTCCTCGTTCCGCAACGCGGCGGACGTGGAGGCGAACAAACTCCGGCGCGTCGGTTGGATCAAGGAAGCTTCGTGACTCAGAGCGCCTTCACCATGTAAGGCGCGTCCAATCGATAACCCAACGCTCGATAGTAGCCGCGCACGCCGACGCCGGACATGACGCGCAACGTGTGTGCGCCGAACTCCTCGGACGCCACACGCTCGCATTCGAGCATGAGTCGCCGTCCGATCCCGCGGTGTTGCCATCGGTCGTCTGCGGCCTCATGGATCGGGACCATTCGACCGAACACCTTCAGCTCGCGCACGGTTGCGGCAGCGTCGATTCGGAGACGCGCGTAAGCCACCAGCACGTCCCGACCCGGATCCTCGATGCTAAGGAATAGCTCCGTGCCTCCCGACGACTCGTACGCTTCACGCAACGACGCGAGCGCTTCGAGTCGCGGCTCGATCCCACGGAAGCCCACCTCGCGGCAACGGATGCAGACGCACCGCAGCCCGGACGCCCGAAGGCGTTCGCGCGCGAGGACGCGGAGGTCTCCCTTCCGCGGACCGTCCCGGATGTCCGGCGCTCCGATTTCCCGCTGGACGCGCTGGATGCGACACCACCGCGGGACGATTGCCTTGATGCGCGCCACGAGCTCGACGGCGTCCTCCGTCGACAGCGGCGTAAATCGGCCCGACGCCCACAGCCCGTAGAGCGCCGTTCCCGGGAGGACGAGGGTTGGATAAATCTTCAGGAAGTCCGGCCGGTAGTCCGGATCGTCGAAGAGGGCGCGAAACGAGTCGAAGTCGCGGTCGAGGTCGGAACCGGGCAGACCGGGCATCATGTGCGCGCCGACTTTCAGTCCGGCGGCCTTCGCGCGTCCCATCGCGGCCCGGCTCTGGGCGTCCGTGTGGCCGCGGTGGACCGCCTCGAGGACCTCGTCCTCAGTCGACTGGATACCGAGTTCCACGCGCGTGGTCCCAAGCCAGAGGGACTCGTCTACTTCGGAACCGAGGAAGCAATCCGGCTTCGTCTCGATCGTGAGGCCGATGCACCGCGCGGGCGCGGTTTCGTTCATCGCCTGGGCCGCCTCGAGCGATTCGGCGACGAAACCGTTCATCCCGTCGAGGCATCCCTTCACGAACCACTCGCGATAGCGCGCGTCCAGCGTTGTGAAGGTCCCTCCGAGGATGATGAGGTCGACCTTGTCCGTCGCATGCCCGATCGCCCGGAGGACCCGCAGCCGGTCCACCGTCTGGACCCCCGGATCATACCCGGCCGCAGCGGCGCGCATCGCGGCGGGCTCCGTCCCCAGATAGGATTGCGGCGTGCCGAAGCGAGGGCCGCCCGGACAGAATGTGCAGACGCCGTGCGGGCATGCGTGCGGCGCCGTCATGACGGTCACGACCGCAACGCCGCTCGCCGTCCGTGCGGGCTTGACCCGCAAGACATCAACCAGGTCCTCACGGATTTTCGCGGGCAGCTGTCCGAGGACCGAGGCGTCGCTCGGCAGGCCCGCTAGTCCAAAGGATCGAGCGAGTCGCAGCTTCAGGCGTTGGAGTTCATCTTTCGTTTTCGGGGTGTGGCTGCGGAGCTCTGCTACGAACGCTTCGAGGAAACCCTCATTCGTGGCGACGGCCGTAGCGAGCGTCACGGCTTCCGCCCGTGGTCAGCCGTACATGGTGCCGCCCTTTTCGACCTTAGGCGACTCGCCGGGAGCCTGCTCGAGGACATCGACCGCGAGGACGACATGGAGCGGGATGAGACGAAGCTTTCCTTTCAGCTCTTGGTGGCTATCGTCTAATTCGACGACGATTGCGTCGTCGGTGCCGATCGTCGCGTATCCGCGGAACACGCCCTTCGTCACCTTCGTTCGCTCCCGCGTCTCCATCGATTCGATCCGGTAGCGAGACCCTTTTGTGAGCGAGACCATTTCATCCGCCAACCAGTCACCTCCGCTGCTCCGAGAGTTTCTCGAGATGATCGACCGTCTTGCGGTAGTTCTCCATCGCGATCTCGACGTTCGACTCAACGAAGTTCCAGGCCTTCGAGAGATTGCCGTACCGGATGCGGTATCCTTTCCGCACGGTCGTCCGCTCGGTCACGTTGACCTCGTCGAGGAGGTCCATCTCCTTCAGCTTGTTGATATGTCGGTAGATCGTCGCCTTCGTCGTCTTCAGTTTCGCCGCGAGCTGCTCGACCGTCCACCCTTTGTCCAACCGGCCCAGGAGGCATTCGACGAAGAGACGGTATGGGACCGACTCTCGGACGGAACTCGCGTCGGTCTTCGGATCATACCCTTTCGGAATGTATCCGATCTGGGTCAGGAACAGGAGCGCGACGTCGTCGATGTCTTTCAACGGCGTGAGGGGAGTGTTGCTGACGATCATGATTTCGAACGGCAAGGGAACCCTTGGCTGTCGGGTATCGGTGGCACGTAGTTAAGGCTTCCCATTGAATTTTATCGATTAATACAATAATAATACTGCTCAGACATCGACAATTCCACTGTACGTGTCGACGCGCACCCGGCGCGCCCGCAGCTCGCGGACGAGCGCGTTGATGCCGATACTGTCCGAGGCGAGGTGTCCGGTGACCACGAGGTTCTTCGAGCCCTCACGGCCATAGAGCTCCCACAAGCGACGGAGGGCCCCCGCATCGATGTGGATGTAGAAAACCGTGTCGATGCCGTGTTCGTACGCCGCCCGGGCGATCGGAACGCCGCCGTTCGTGCCCGCGCCATGATGGACGGCCCATTTCCCGAGCGGATTGTCGATTTTCCCCATGCGCAACACAATCCGCGTCTTCGCCGCCTGAAACTCGGGGATCGAATACAGCACGTCAATCGCATCGCGCACCCGAGGACTCGGCCTCAACCCTGCGCGCAACGTCTCGTCCATCACGCGCCTGCCGATTTCGTCGCAGGGATTGTGGATGCACATGAGGCCGATCCCAAGCAAGCGAGCGATCGACGGGAGGCGATCGTAGTTCTCGGCATGGGCCCGCGGCTCGCGGTCTTCCTGCATCTCGCGCACCGCGGAGGCGGCCACCTCGTGCGGGACTCCATGCCGCGTCAGGATGTCCGCATGCTTCGTGAGGACCTTTGGGAACTCGAGGACCGCCGATCCTCCGGTGGGGTGGTGGGCAATCACGAGATCGTACCCCTTCTCTTTCGCAATCACGAGGTCGGCCGCATCGACGTCGACGCCGAAAAGGGCGCGCCGCACATCTTTCGCGGGCACGTTGATCGTCGTGTCCGCGGGGATGTCGGACTGTTTTGCGAGAGCGAGCGAGAGGTCCAAGATGTCCTGGGTATCCATCGGGCCCGGGAGGGCCTCGGACGGATAAGCCCTTCCGCATCCCGTACGACGCACGAATTCTCGATGGCCGTCCAAAGGCTTTTCATCCGGCCGACGATTCGGTCGCGGGGGAAAGCCTGTTCCCGACGCTTCTCCGGACGCGATCGCGCGCTCGGGCGTCCTCGTCCGGATCCCGCCCGCGCTGCGCTCCTACACGAACGGTCAAGACGAGGTCATCCTCGAGGCGACCGATGTGGCCGCCGTCTTGCGAGCGCTGAACGCATCGTTTCCGGGGATCCGGGACCGGGTCGTGGACGAGGCCGGTCGACGCAGACCGTACGTGAATGTCTTCGTCAACGAGGAAATCGTCATGGGTTCCCTCCCGGAGGCAAAGCTCAAAGCCGGGGATACCGTTCACATCCTTCCCAGCGTCGCAGGTGGGTGACATGCCCCGCACAATCAAGAAAGGCAGCGTGGTGGTGGCCGTCGGCACGAAGAAGGGCGGATTCCTCTTCCATTCATCCGATCGTCGGAAGTGGTCCGTCGCGGGACCGTTCATGGTGGGGAACTTGGTGTACCACATGATCCTCGACCCGCGGGACGGCCGCACCGTGTATGGGGCCGCGCCCGTGTGGAGCGAGCCCTGGGGACCCGCGGTCTATCGCGGACGGGCCGGCGAGACCATGAAGCCGACGCAGACCGCGCCGAAGTTCAAGGAGGGATCGGACCTCGCCGTGACGCGGATCTGGCACATCGAGCCCGGTCCCGCCGATGCGCCGGAAACGATCTACGCGGGCGTCGAACCCGCGGCCCTGTTCCGCAGCGACGACCGCGGAGGAACGTGGCAGGACTTCGAGGCACTCAACTATCATCCGACCAGGAAAGAGTGGCAGCCGGGCAATGGCGGCCTGTGTCTGCATTCCGTCCTCGTGGATCCGCGAAATCCGAAGCATCTGGTGATTGGAATCAGCGCGGTCGGGGCGTTCGAGTCGCGCAACGGCGGTCGCTCGTGGACCACGGAGAACCAGGGGGTCCGGGCCGGGTTCATGCCGAACAAGTATCCGGAGTGGGGACAATGTGTCCACAAGTTGGCCTGGGACGCCTCCGGAGACGGCTCGATCTTCCAGCAGAATCACTGCGGGACGTACCATCGCGGCCCCGACGGCGGCGGGTGGACGGAAGTCACCAAAGGCCTCCCGTCGGAATTCGGGTTCCCGATTGCGGCTCATCCGCATACGAAGCACACCGCGTTCGTCGCCCCGCTCGTCGGTGCCGAGAACCGCGTATTCCCGAAAGGCCAAATGGCCGTCTGGAAGACGACGAACCGCGGCCGATCGTGGCGCCGTTCCACGAAGGGCCTCCCCGGCCCCGGTGCCTACATGGGCGTGTTGCGTGAGGGCATGACCGTCGACGCGAACGATCCGGTCGGCGTGTACATCGGGACGAACACCGGCCAGCTCTTCGCGAGCCGGGACGAGGGCGAGTCATGGAAGATGCTTGCCGATTTCCTGCCGCCGATCCTCTCCGTGAGCGCCAGCGTTGCGGGCTGAGACCGCAGCGTCCATCCGTCACACAGAATTCCGAACTCAAGAAGAATTGAAGGGGCGGCGCGTCTGGCGCCGCCCGGGTTGGGTCCGGCTATCGGAAGACGAAGATCAGGACAAGGACCGCCGCGAGCAGCTGCGCGATCCGCCAAACGGTCGTCGTCCACGAGTCTCCCGTTGCCGCGTACGCCCCGAGAAACAGGGCCAAGGTCACGAAGAATCCGCCGATTCCAATCAAGACCGTCGCGGCCATGATAATCGAGGTCGCGCCTCCCCCACCGCCAGCGACGGCAAGGGTCGAAATCGCGACCACGCCCGTGAGGAGGGAAAGCAGGCCGAATACCAGCAGCGTCATGTGCTGGGACGGCGACCTGCCCATTTCCCACAGCCTTTCGCCCATTCCCATCATCGTGACACCTCACCCGAAGATGGTCGTTGAGCCCGCAAGGACCAACAACAGCGCGACGAACGCGACAATCAACAAGAACAAGCGGACAAAGACATCCATGTCTTCGATCAACAAGGAGGCGGCGACGAGGCCAAGCACGAACAGGAAGATTCCGAAATGGCCGATCGCGGGGCCCCAGACGTTGGCCAAGTCCGCTCGATTCAGCACGGCATCGGCGGGCTCGCCCGGTCTCGGCGCGGCGCGGCTTACGTCCACGAGAATCGCCCCAACCATCAGAAACAACAGGCCGGCGGCGATCATCGCGGCGACGAGCATTTTCTTTCGGTCCATCATCATCGGCGCACTCATCATCGGGGGTGGTGGTTGCATCCAATCCCAACCTTTGCAGGCGAAGTTATGTCCTGATTTATATATATTCCGCTGAATAGGGATGTAATATAGCTTTCGCAAGAACGCCGCGCTACGGGAGGAAACCGGCCCGTGGGGACCGTCAGAGCCCCGCCTTCCCGGGGTTCAACGTTCCCGCGGGATCGAGCGCTCGCTTCACTTTTCGGACCGTCGCGAGGCCGAGCCCCAACTCCTCGTCCATGAGGTGCGCGAGCTTCGCGCCAACGCCGTGGACGTACTCCATGGAGCCGCCGAGGGCGTGGACTCGATGAATCACATCGTCGACGGCGGCTGCCACTGCGATCCGAGAGGCGGTTCGGTCTTGCCCCGCGGGCCGCACAACCTCAAGCGAGACGAGCTCGGGTTGCGTCCACACGCCGAATCCGATTGGCTTCACGCCGTGACGGCGGAGAACCGCGAGGGCCGCCCGCCGGTACGAGAGGACTCTCGAACGTGGCAACGCCGCGTGAACGTAATCAAAAATGACGTCCTTCAGGAAAAGATCCGCGCGGGTCACCCCGGGCGAGACCTCGTCGTGGGCGTAGATGATGTCGTGACGGGTCCTCCAGTACTCCCTAGCCTCCCGATCCGGTAGCGGCCGTGCCGCCACGCTGCGCAAATGGCGACGCGCAAGCCGCCAAGACGCGACGACGATCTCGCGAGATCCCGCGAACCCCAGGTACAAAGTGGGCGGGCCTTCTTCGGACCGCCATGGGAGGGTGGGCGCGGGAAAGGTTTCTTCGAAGTCCATCACGCTCGGGGTGAGGCCGCTGTCATAGATCCACGCAATACCACGAAATCCAGTCCCGAAGTCGCGGACCGAAAACCCATGGATTTCCTCCCGTTCCGGCACCGGGAAGACGCGAAGGGTCGCCGCGGTAACCACGCCGAATGTACCTTCCGTTCCGATGAACAACCGCTTCAGGTCCAACCCCGTCGTCGATCGTGCCGCGGCCCGTGTTT
>VBME01000071.1 GCA_005878995.1 Methanobacteriota archaeon
ATGCGGTTCCCGTCGAGGACGCGCAAGAAGTGGGTGCGGGCTCCGAGGCCTTCAACGAGCTTGAACCAATGAGCCGAGGTTCGGCAGAGGGTTTCCCCTTTGTGCGGGACGAGGGTGGGGATCACCTTGTCGAACACGCTGATCTGGTCCGTAAAGACGAACTCGAGTTCGGTCTTGGAGACCTCGTAAACCTCCTTGACCTTGCCCTTCCGGAGGAACCGCATGAACCGACGTCGCCGGGAGACGGACAGGACCACTTAGGGATTTGGGTGGCGGTGGTACTCGATTCGGTCCTCGACCTCCCGAGCGAGTTCGGGGCCGAAGTGTTTCTCGAGGAGGTGCAACCCCAAGTCGATCGACGCGGTGACGCCCCCCGCGGTCGTGACAAGGCCATCTTCCACGACTCGGTCCTCGACCACGTCCGCGACGGTGCGGAGCTCGTCCATGAAGCTTCGGTGCGTGGTCGCCTTTCTCCCCGCGAGGAGCCCTGCGGCGGCAAGGATCAGGGCGCCGGTGCAGACGCTCGCGATCGGCTTTTCCGTGCCAAAGTTCAGGAGCCGCGAGAGGAACTCCCGGTCCTTCACGACCTCCGCCCGTCCGGCGCCTCCGGGAACGATGACGAGATCGAGGTCGGAGAGGTCCCGAAGCACTTCATGCGCGAGGAATTTCATGCCGAGCGCGCCTGTGATTTCTTCTTTCATGGCGCGGAAGCGGACCGTCAGGTCGAGCTTCGGGTGGAGTTGCTTTGCCTTCGCGAGGACTTCATAGACCCCGACCGCGTCGAGTTCCTCTACGCCGTCGTACAGGAGGATGCCGATCCTCACGAGGAGAGGCGTGAGCGTCGCGAGGCTTAATCGTTCCGTTCCGAATTCCATCGGGTCCGTCCAGGGTTCGTCGACTCAGAAGACTTCCATGTCCCCGTGGACCGCGAGACCTTGGTCCGTGATGCTGTACGGCTTCACGGACCGCGGGTGTTTGAGTCGTCGCATCTTGATGATTTGGAGGACGAGCTGGACCTCCCCATTCTCTCGCTCATTGAAGCGAAGGCCGATGACCCCATCCGAGACGTACTCCACCAGCCCATCCCTCGAAGACCGAGGGTTTTCGTCCTTCACTTCGGCCGTGAAGACGCACGTGGCGCCCGTCGACTTGAGCTGCTTACACAGGAGGAATAACTTCTCCCGGCGTTCCTTGTCATCCGCGAACAGCATGTTGAGGAGGCTGATCGAGTCGATCGCGACCCTGGACGCGCCGATCCGTTTGATGAAGTCCGGAAGCTCGGACCGGATTCGCGTCACGGTCGTCTTGGCGTCCGCGGGTTCCAGCTTCACAATGTGGAGCTTCTTCTCTTTGATGAACTTCGGGAGATCCCAACCGAACGAGGCCGCATTGGCGACGACGGAGTCCGTGTCTTCTTCGAGCGAGATGAAGATGCCTTTCTCCCCGTTGATTAGCCCTTGCATGAGGAACTGGAGTGCGAACGTGGTCTTTCCGGTCCCGAACGACCCGAGGACCGTGATGATGTGTCCCGAGGGCACCCCACGCCCGAGCATCTCGTCGAGACCGTCGATCCCTGTGAGGACGAAGCCTTCCGCGGCCGGGTCGTCCCCCGCCTCCGATCGTGTCGAAGCCGCTTCCGTCTCGACCATCATCCCACCTCACGAGATCCGTTCCATGAACACGACGACGAGCCCGTTGTTCGAGGAGACCATCGTCGGGAACCGCGCGATCTTGTCTCGCGGCAAGTGCGGCAGGACTCCCGTGAACTTCTCGAGGTACATGTACCGCTGGCGGGTGCTCGACCGGGGGGAGGTCCGCCACTCGAACACGAGGCAACCGTCCGTGCTGTCCATCAGGAGTTGCTCGTGTCGCCTCTCCAGGATCCCCCGCGTCAGCATGAGGTAAATGAGGCCGTTCCACCGCTTCGCCGCTCGCTGTAACCCTTTGATCGTCGTCACGAGGTCCCGCATCTCGACGACCTCCGAAACCGCGAGGTCCGTGATGGAGTCGATCACGACCATTGAGTCGCGTGCGTTCTCATCCAAGAAGGTGACGAGTTGCTCCAAGATGTTCCCGGAGGGGAGATCAAAGACGTCTTCCTCTTGCGTCCAGGCCGATGGCACGACGCTGTGGCGGAAGTACATGCTTGAGAAGTCCCTGAGGACCGTGTGGTCGCGGAATGCGCGGTAGTAGTCCCCGTTGAACGACGTCGCGAGCTCCTGCAGGATGATCTCCTTGGAACGGGAGAAGGTCACATAACAGACCTGGTGCGGAAGCTCGGAGTGGTCACAGTGATCGCCGAGGTAATAGTGACGCGCTTGGGGGCGTTCGTTCACCAAGGAGGTCTTCGCGGAGGCCGTGTACACGTATTCCTGCATCCCCGCTCCCACATCGCCCAGGAGCAGGATGGTGGACCCGCTCGGGAAACCCCCGTCAACGATGCTGTCGAGGTCCGCGATCCCGGTTGGCACCTTCCGGACGCGCGTTGGCTCGAGCGGTTCCGGGAGGGCGTCGACACTCGAGTAAATGCTCTCGCGCGTTAGAGCCATCCCAATCGGCCCGCGCTATCCCGGTCGTTTCGATAAAGCTCTTTTGTAAACGGTTGCGAGGCGAAGATGTCCTCGAATGTGCCTGCCGGTTTCTCGTCCCGTTGCCGTCCACTTATATCGATGTGCGATAATTTTATTGGCTCGCGCGTGCGCGCGTGGCGCCACGTTGCGCTGGTTGTATTCGGTGAGTTCGGGAAGCGCAACCATGAGGATCCGCAAGTCAGCCTAGCTCGATTGCCGTGCGGAAGAGTTTGTCAACCCGATTGGAGGAATCGCGCCATCAAAGCCTGATTATCAGCGTCCGACACCCGCATCGGTACGTTGAAGTGGCCCACTTGCGGTTTGGGGAGGTCCGGAGGGACGATGCCGACCGTCCGCAACCCTCTCGCAGGTTTCGCGCTCACGATCGTCGGAGCCCTCGGGCTCTCCTTCCTCGTCGGCGTGCCGTTCATTCTCTTCGTCCCTCAGTTTGATCGCGGGTTGATTTACTTCTACCTGCCGTTCGCCCTCTTCGGAGCAGGATTCTTCGCCGGCCGGACGACGTTCCTCGGTTCTCTCGGATTCCTGGGCGGGACCCTCGGTGGGTTCCTTGGCCTCTATGCGTTCCAGTCCTTGTTCGTCCCGCAGGGGTGGCCCCTCTGGCCTGCATGGACGTCCCTGATTACGCTCGGCTTCAGCGCGATGTGCGGCCTCGGCGGCCTCGCGACCGGGAAGCTGGGCCTCCGGCGGATCGACCGGATGACTGCGAACGCGCCGAAGATGCGGCGGTGCCAGAAATGTGGGGCAAAGGTCGGCGTCGCGGCCCGCAAGTGCTGGTCCTGCCGGTCGTACCTGCCGCCGACGTGAGCGGCCGGATCGTCTGATCCGGCTCAAATCTTCTTCATTCGGCCGAGGATGGGTTCGTAGATTAGGCCCTTGTCCAGAAGGGAGTTGATCGATTCCTCGAGCGCGTCTTTCGGGACGCGTCTTGACGTCGCGGCCTCGAGGATGCCTTCCCAAGGCGCGCCTTTCCCGTCTTTGTCGAGCGTCGCGATGATCTCGAGGACGGTCGCCTCTGACTCGTCCGGCTCGCTCGCGGGTTCCTCGTGGGCGGCGGGCGCCGGTTCCGGCGCGGGCTCGCCGAGGCCCACCGGCTCCCGGTATTCGGGCAGGAGGTACCGCAAGCCTTCTGCGAGCATCGCGGTGTATCGGGACAGGTCCACCTTCCCATAGTGGCTCACCGCTTGCACGATTCCGTCTGCGATCGCTGCTTTCACGCCGATTTTCACGAGTGCCTCGACGGTCAAGGGGTCCATCTTCTGGGCCTCCGCCATCGCGTCGAGCCGTTTCTGGAGGGAACGGCACGCTTCGAGGATCCAGTAGTCCCGAACCGTCTCGTCGACCGCCTTGACGCGTTCCGGCCGGATCGAGGTGTAGACCGCGCCGGACTCGGGAGAGTAGACGCGGCTCTTGCCGACGATCGCGCCGAAGACGGGCGGCTTGAGCTTCGAGAGGGTCGCCGCGGCCTCGGGCTGGTACTGGCCCGCGTAGACGTGGAACGTGCCGGTCGGGTCCGAGATCCGGGCGCGCCACATTGGCTGCGCGTCGCTTCCGACGTTCTCCACGTCCGTGATGACGCCGACGACGAAGACGCGGTTCACCTTCGCGCCGAGCGGTGTGACAACGTACGAGGGCGCGCGCTCGCCGCCGCCATCCAGTTCAAGGCTCGCGTCGTTGTATTCCGACGCGAACAGCCGCCAGGCGACCTCGCGCATCACGCGGACCCCTCCAGCCCTTCGAGCATCTCCCGAGCCTCCGTCTGGACGTCGACCTTCAGCATCTTCGCGGACGCGACGATCATCATGAGCCCATAGTCGTCCGACGTCACGTCCCCGCGGACTTCGATCGGCTGGGCGACGAGGACGTCCGCGAGTTCGTCCCGCACGACGTCCGTGGACATCGCGTTCCTCGCGGCCTCGATGCATGCGTCGAGGGTCTTGTCCAGGAGGGCTTCCGTGAGCTCGCGGTCGAAGACCGCGGTCAGCGCACCGGAGCCGTCGTCCAAGACGGCCTTGACCCGCAGGTCCGGCTCGCCTTTGACTTCGCCGTGGAGCCGGCACGCGCCCTTCCGCAGGACCCGGCGGCACTCCGGGCACCGGTAGACGAGGCCGGAGCCTTCTCGGAGATCAATCAAGATCCCCCGCACCGTCACGTCGGCGGCGCCGCCGCGCTCTGCGAGATCTTCGATCCACATCCGCGGGCTCGCGCTCAGCACGTCCAGGGGCGGCAGGAGGTCCGGTTTCAGGCGAGTGATCGTCGCCCGCTCGTCGAAGCTGATTTGCGGGATGCCTCGCCACGTCTTCACGTACGCTCCGTCGATCCGGATGGCCTCCCCGTCCGCCAGGCCGAAGTCCTTCCACGCGCTGAACTGGGTCTTCCCCGTCTCATCGGCGAGGACGCCGGAGAAGACGGCCTTGGGCGTGCCATCGACCTCGACTTCCCGCCGCTCGACGGACAGGATCCGCGCGGTCACTTGGACGTTCGACGCACCTTCCCGGAGGTCGACGACCCGTACGGGCGTCGGCTTGCCCACGTACAGCGCGCCCGTGCCCGGCTTGTATTCCGGGAGGGCATCCGCCGCTTCCTTCGCGACGACGGTCCGGAAGCCGAAGTTCACCTGGACCTGGCCCCGGTACTCCTTTGAGTACGCGTTCTGGACGCGGACGACGTCGCCCTTCGCGAGGGTCACGGGGAGAGGCTCCCAGGCAGTGAAGGGGATCGTCGTCGTCGGATCGCCGAGGATACCGTACAGGATCCGCTTCGTCTCACCCTCCACCGTTACGTCCTTCTCGTTCACGCTGACGATTCGGACCAGCAGGTTCACGCTCTGCTCCCCGGGGACCAGCTCGCGCAACGTCTTGCTGACGCCGACCGCGAGGGTCGCGGGGTTCCCGCCGTGCTTCTTCACGATCGACCGCTTCGCCGTGTCCAGCGACACGCGGTAGACGTTCAGGTAGCTCGACAGCTCGCGCTCAATCTCTTGCTCGCTCACCTTGTCGCCGAGCGCCCGGGTGATGTCATGCACATGGGGCGCCAACTCTTCTTTCGTAGAATCACGTTCCTGAGGCGTGTCTGTTTCTCGCCTCATTCCTGAGGAAGATTCCGCGGTATAAAGAGGTTCGGCGAGGTGGCCGAAAGTACTCCCTGTCTACGGCGACGCAAGGTTCATTCCGTCGGCTCCCTTGGCACCGCCGTGGACACGGACGAGCTGCTCCGCGCCATTGTCGAATTCCTCCGAATCTGGCGAGAGCAGGCCCCCGAGAACGTGCGAACCTCTTGGGGCATGATCTACCGAGATGATCGGTTTCCCCTGATCCACCAGGCGAATCTCGGTTGGGTCGCGACACTTCCGGAGGGAGGTCCGAAGGAAATCATCGACGACCTTGCGAACTCATTCCGCGGCACCGCGGTCCCGCATCATGCGCTCCTCTTCGAGGACGCGGAAACCGCATTCGGGGTCCAAGCAGAGTTCGTCGGACTCGGCTTCCGTCCCACCGCAGAGCTCGCTTTGGCGAAAGTCGGGCTGCCGGACTGTATCGTGAATCCGGAGCTCGAGGTGCGCCCCGCTGCGGAGGAATCCACGGCGAGTGACTTCCGGTCTGTCATGATGGCCACCGAGGCCGGCTTCGGCTATTCCCACGAAGTCATCGAACAGCTGTGGGGCCTCTGGCGGGAACGCTCTCGGGCGGTGGGGATGCGGCCCTACGTGGCATACCTGAACGGCGAACCGGCGGGGACGGTTAGCATCTGGCCGCGGGGTATCTTCGGGTGGATCGACGACGTCGCGACCCATCCCGATTTCCGGATGCGGGGCGTTGGACGCACGATGATTTTCGAGGCGTGCAAGCGCGCGATGGAGGCCCATTGCGAATGGGTTGTATTGATCTCGGATCTTTTCGACACGCCACAGGGAATGTACAAGACGCTCGGGTTCGAGGCCATCGGCGAAGTCCGCGGCTTCTTGCGCGAATGATGCCACGGGCCGGAATCCTTCTTACCCGGCAGGCCGATGGCCGTCATCGTGGACCTAGGGATCCGGGGGAAGGTCGCCCTCGTCGCGGCTGCGAGCCAGGGACTCGGTCGGGCGACGGCGATGGCCTTCGCCCGCGAGGGATGTAAGGTCGCGATTTGTGCTCGGAACGCGGGGCCCCTCAACGCGGCCGCAAAAGCGATCCGGACCGAGACGAACGCGGAGGTCGTCGCGATCCCGGCCGACGTGATGCGCGCGGATGGTGTGACGTCGTTCGTCGACGGTGCGATCCGCGCCTTCGGAGGGATTGACATCCTCGTGCCCAACGCGGGCGGTCCTCCGGCGGGGAGCTTTGAAACCCTGACCGAAGAACAGTGGGCGAAGGGCTGGGAGCTCACGTTCCTGAGCACGGTCCGACTCGTGCGATCCTCCTTGCCCTCGATGCGCCAGCGGCACGGTGGGGCCGTCGTCGCAATTCTGTCGATGTCGGTCCGTCAGCCGATCGACAACCTCGTGCTGTCGAACGCGTTGCGCCTCGGCGTCGTCGGCGCGCTGAAGTCACTCGCCCGGGAAGTCGCGAAGGACCGGATTCGGGTGAATGGCGTCGCCCCGGGATGGATTGCAACGGACCGGACGGTGGAGCTTCAACGAATCCGGGCGGAACGGGAGAGCCGCCGACCCGAGGACGTACAGGCCACGCTCCTCCAGGACATCCCGCTGGGCCGCATGGGGAAGGCGGAGGAGGTCGCCGACCTGATCGCGTTCCTCGCCTCGGAGCGGGCCTCGTACATCACAGGCGTAATCGCCCAGATCGACGGCGGCCTGTACCGCGGAATCTTTTGACCGCTCAGTCGTGCTGCTTCGGCTGCTTGGCCGGAGTATTCGCGCATGACCAGCACGACCGTCGGGATGTACTGTTCCACGCACGGCATCGCCGGCATTGCCAGGTTTCCGCGGAGGCCCCTGCAGACCGGCCGAAGTAGGCCCGCGCAACCCCGGCTCCGCACGACCAGCAGACGCTCAGCTCCGCCTCGTTCTTCACCCCGCAATGCGGGCAATCCCAGCTCGGTCCGATCATTTGCGGCAGCTTTCGCGCCCGCATCCGCCAGTCGAACCATGCGAAGACCGCGCCGCCGACGAGAAGGAGCAGGAGGGCGCCGGACAGGAGGTCTTCCACGTCCGTGAAAGTTCTCCCGCCGCGGTAATATAGGCTCCCCGCCGGTTATCACAGGCGACACTACTGCGCGCGGCACTTTCACTGATTGAACGTCTCAACCTTCTCGAACGTCTGCTTGAGATATTTGATCAGTACGTCGCGGTTCCGCCGCAGGTGGCTCTCGTACCACACGCGGACGAGGTCCGCGAAGAGCCGGTGAAGGTCGTCCACTTCCGCGTGGTCGAGCGGCTGATCGTAGAGCGTGTGGATCATCCAGATTCGCTTCCACCCGCTGTACTTGTAGTAGTGTTCTCCTTCGCAGTACTCGAACGTCACCCGGAGATGGACCTTCCCATCGACCTCGATGTAATTCACCTTGAGCGCGTCGCCGACGCGGCCTTGATCCATCGAGCGGTCGAGGAGTTGGATCGTCTGGACGGCGGCCGGGTTGAAGCCGGGTCGCCAATGCCAATCTCCGTCCGGGAAGGTGTCCGGGAAGACGGCCCAGTTCGTATACGACGGCTCGAGGGCGAAGTGGACGTTGATCTTGTTGAACCGC
>VBME01000072.1 GCA_005878995.1 Methanobacteriota archaeon
GTACTTCGGGTCCGCGGTGGCTTTGGCCCGACCGCGTGCGTAGAACTCCCCCTCCTGCCCGACGCAGGCGATTCCCCAGCCATCCGGATGGCCGGTTTTCGGGTTCGGCTGCGGGCATCCGAAATCCCGGTAGTTCCGGCCCGAATCCGCGAGTTGCCGGAACGCCATGAGCGTCTCGACAGGCACCGGCTTGCGGCTCATGAGCCCGAGCATTCGACACATGTCAGCCCAGCTTGTACCCGATCTTGCGGAGGAACGCGATGCGCTCCGCACGCTCCTTCTGCGTCTCCACGCCCTTCGCCCGCTCGCCGTCCACCACCCCGAGGACGCCTCGGCCCCGCGGGGTCTTCGCAACGACCACGTCCACGGGATTCGCGGTCGCCGCGTACACGGTCACGATTTCCGGCACCTCGCGGAGCGCCCGCAGGACGTTGATCGGATAGGCGTCCTGGAGGATCACGATGAAGAAGTGGCCCGCTCCGACCGCGAGCGCATTCTTCGCGGCAAGGGCCTTCAGGCCGTCGTCGTTCCCCTCAACACGCACGAGGCACGGCCCCGAGGCCTCGCAAAACGCGACGCCGAACTTGATCCCGGGGACGGACCCGACGAGGGCTTCGTGGACGTCCTCCGCGGTCTTGATGAAGTGGGTCTGCCCGAGGATCACGTTGAGCCCGCCTGGATTCTCAATCGGGACCAGTTCCGTGTCCACTTGCATCGCCGATGTATCGGGCCTCGCGAATTAAAGTCTTGTTGCGCCGCCTGAGGGTACGCTACGTGCAGGCGGAAGGGAGAGAGGCGTCCTTTCTCATCGGCGGCGCATGGCTCGGATCAAAGGGCTTTGGGCTCTGCTCGCCGGCGTCGAGGACCCCACGGAACGGGAGGAGCTCGCGCTCGTCGCGACGGCGATTCAGGTGCACTTCGTGAACCGCGTGGTGCACGAGCGGTCGGTCGTCGAGTTCATGTCGCTCCGGTTCCGGTGGGCCGGGTCCAAGACAAGGCGACGATTGGACGCCCTCGTGGAGCTCGGAGTGCTCCGGTGCACGCGGGACCTCGCAGACAACTGGACGAAAGTCTTCGAGGTCGTCGACCGCCCCCATGTGCCCGCGGCGTTTGCCGTCGAACTGGGCGCGTGATGCTACCCCGGCCCGGTCGTGGCCCTCGTCACCCGCTCTAAGAATCCCGACGCGCGGATCGGTTGGTAGCAAAGCATCAGGAAGTCCGATGCCACGAAGACGAAGATTTCCTTGGGCACCCGCCGCACGGACCGATGGCGCACCGCCGCGACGGCCGCGTCCGGATCGAGCTCGAACGGGAATCCCATTCCCCGACTCGTCGCCGCCAAACGGCGGACCGCGCTCGCCTTCCGCGTGACGAGGGCCTCGTGCAAGGTGGACTCCCTGGGCTCTACGAAAGCACACGCGACGACTTCGGGCGGCTCGCGGATTCCGGGGTAGAGGCCCTCCCGAAGGGCGAAACCGAACGAGAAACCCGCGTGCGCGTTGCGCCGGATCCTGGAGAACCGATATCCCACGAAACCCTTGTTCGAGATGTACCGGCGGCGAAAATTCTCCATCGGCCATCGGAGCGGTCGATGAATCCTCTTGAACGTCGCCTCGATTTCCGCCTTCCGGTCGTCGTCCAACGAGAATCCGGAGTCCGTCGGAGGCGATAAGCCCTCGGGCCCGCCCCCTTCGCGGCGGGTATTCCACCGTGCGTTAGTCGCATTCCGTCGCGATCCCATCGCCCACGGCTAACTAGATATGGGCTTTGCGCCTCCCCACGGTGACAGCGCCAGGTGAATCCATCATGCCGAAAGCAACGACTCACCGTCTGCCCGACACGGTGCAGCCGGAACGGTACAGGATTGAGTTGCGGCCCGACCTCCGCCGGTTTACGTTCCGCGGGGAGGAGTCCGTTTCAATTCGAGTCCTGCAGCCGGTGAAGACGATCGAACTGAACGCCTTGGATCTGCGGGTCACCCAGGCGGCCCTGCAAGCGGGCAACGGGCCCCTGGTGCCCGCCGCGAAAATCGAACTGCTCAAGCCGGCCGAGCGATTGCGGCTGACCTTCGCGAAATCGATCCCCAAGGGCACCGCGACCCTGCATTTGGTTTTCGATGGGACCCTCAACGACGAGCTCGCGGGTTTCTACCGCAGCCGCTACACGATGGAAAACGGGTCGGAGGGCTACATGGCCGCGACCCAGTTCGAATCCACGGACGCGCGCCGCGCGTTTCCCTGTTGGGACGAGCCCGCGACGAAGGCGACGTTCGACCTCTCCCTTGTAGTCCCGGACGGGATGGCCGCCGTTTCGAACACCCCCGTCGCCCAGGAGAAGGACCTCGGAGATGGAACGCGCCTCGTCCGGTTCGCCGAGACGCCGCGGATGGCCTCGTACCTCCTCGCCTTCGTCGTCGGTCCCCTCGCGGCGATCGAAGGAAAAGCCCGCACCGGAACGAAAGTCGGCGTGTGGGCCCTCCCCGATCGGATCGCCCACGGCCGCTGGGCACTGGAGGAATCGACCCGGATCCTGGACTACCTCAACGAGTACTATGGGGTCCCCTATCCGCTCCCGAAACTCGACCACATCTCGCTCCAGGACTTTGCGGCGGGCGCGATGGAGAACTGGGGTGCCATTACCTACCGCGAGCGCATCCTGCTCCTGGACCCCTCCACGTCGTCGACGCAGACGAGGCAGAACATCACCGGTGTCATGGCCCACGAGACCGCCCACATGTGGTTCGGGGATCTCGTGACGATGGCCTGGTGGGACGACCTGTGGCTCAACGAGAGCTTTGCGACCTGGATGGGGACGAAGACCGTCGGCGCGCTTCATCCGGATTGGCAGATGTGGACCCAATTCCTCAGCATGGAGACCGTCCATGGGCTCGACCTCGACGGGCTCCGCAGTTCCCACCCGATCGAGGTCCCCGTCAAAGATCCGGCGGAGATCCGGGAGATTTTCGACGACATCAGCTACGCCAAGGGTGCCTCGATCCTTCGGATGCTCGAGCAGTTCCTTGGCGAATCGACGTTCCGGCGGGGCATCCGGAACTACCTCAAGGCGCACCGCTATGGAAACACGCGGACGGAGGATCTGTGGCGCGCGTTGGGAGCCGCGTCGGGTCAGCCCGTGGGACCCCTCATGGGCACGTGGACTCGCCAGACCGGGTTCCCGCTCCTCGACGTCCACGTGACTCGGGAGGGTGGGGACGCCAAACTCGCCCTCTCCCAATCGCGGTTCCTGTACAGTCACATCCTCGGTTCTTCCAAGGACGCCGCACGATGGAAGATCCCCGTGCGAATCGCTCGAGCGGGCTCGACGAAGACCACGAGCTTCCTCATGGAGAAGAAGACCGAGTCTCTGACCCTCGGACGGTCCCGCCGATCCCCGGACTCGGATTGGATCAAGGTGAACGCGGGACAGTCGGGGTTCTACCGCGTCAACTATCCCGCGGACGAATGGAAGCGGCTTCGAAATGCCGTGGTCTCGGGAGAGCTGAGCCCGGACGACCGGATTGGCCTCCAGAACGATGCGTACGACCTGATGCGGGCCGGATACCTGCCCGCGACGACCCTCCTGGAACTCACGTCGGCATATCGCGGCGAAGAGGACGCGACCGGTTGGCGGATGATCGCGGATTCGTTACACGACTTGGAGACGTTGGTTTCCTCGGAGCCGTATCTGGCTCGCTTCGATGCGTATGTGCGCGACCTGTTCCGTCCCGCCGGAGAACGGAGCGGATGGGAGCCGAAAGAGGGCGAGGGCCACCTCGACGCTCTCAAGCGGACGACCGTGCTGTATGCGCTCGGCCACCATGAGGACCGCGGATCGCTTGAGGAAGCGGCGAGGCGCTTCGCTCGGTATCTGAAAGACCCATCGACGCTCCACCCGGATCTTCGCGGGCTCGTCTACGCGCTCGTTGCCCAGGAGGCGGACGAGTCCACCTATGAGACCTTGTGGGAACTCGAGCGTAAGGCGGCCCTTCAGGAGGAGCAGGTGCGTCTCCTCGTCGCCCTCTCGCAACCGCGGGACAAGAGCTTGCTGCAAGAGACGCTCCGGCGCTCGCTCACGGATGCGGTCCGATCCCAGGATGCGGTCATCGTGATCACGAACGTCGCGGGGATCCGTCCCAGAGTCGGGCTCGACATGGCCTGGTCTTTCGTCAAGGACAACTGGGACGAACTCTACCGGCGGTATGCGGAGTCCGGGTTCCTCATCCGGCGGCTCGTTCACATCGCGGAGGAATTCACGACGGCGGACGCGGCGAAGGATGTGGAGCGGTTCTTCCGAACCCGCGAGGCTCCGGAGGTCCGGCGAGCGGTGCAACAGGCGATCGAGAAGATTCGGGTGAATGCCGCTTGGCGGAAGCGGAACGCGAAGGAACTCGCGCGCTGGTTTGCGTCCCGGTCGGGCTAGGTGGGCTCGTTCGGACGGACAGAGGACAACGCGGGCCGAAAACCCTGGTTCCGTTCATTGCGACCCGAGGGATAGGTTTTTCTCGCACGCGAACGGTGGGAACTCAGAGATGGCATCCGTCCGAGTCAACCGCAAAGTCAGAGCGGGGAAGCATGCGATCCTGGATGTCTTCCCCGGACTGAGCCGTTCCGCCGCTTTCCGCGCGATCTTCCCCGACGGGCTTCGGGAGGAGGTCCTCCGCGACTGCCAGATTGATGTGGTCCCCGAGGACATGTACATGTACATCGACGACAAAGCCGGAAACGTCGTCGCGGGACTCGGCTACTTGAAGGAAGGGGACGAGCGGATCCTCTATCTCGATGTCCTCCACGAGCTCACCCACATCCGACAGTGGCACGCGGGCAAGGAGCTCTGGGACCGGCGTTACAATTACGTCGACCGGCCGACCGAGATCGAAGCGTACCAGGTCGCGGTCGACGAAGCGAGGCGACTCGGCATGACGGACCGCGAGATCGCGGACTACCTCCGCGTCGAGTGGACGAGCCGCGAGGAGCACGAGCGGCTCTGCAAACACCTCGGTGTCCGCAGCCCGGAGTCGCGCGCGGTCTGAGGGAAGCCCTCAAATCGGGCCGGAGCGTTCCGCGAGATTCGGGACCATGACGGGAATCGCGGTCGAGGACTTCCAGAAGGTTGAGATGCGGGTCGGGAAGAT
The DNA here is from genome assembly GCA_005878995.1 of Methanobacteriota archaeon. Next base: position 5,132 of record VBME01000072.1, read on the forward strand.
CGTCGGCGTTGAGGAGTTCCCAGAGGCCCGCAACCCATCGTACAAATTGAGGATCGATTTCGGTTCCCATGGCGTAAGGAAATCGTCCGCGGCGATTCGTCCATGGTACCGCAAGGAGGACCTCCTGGGTCGGCACGTCGTGGCGGTCACGAACTTTCCGCCGCGGCAGATCGGGCCGTTTTCCTCGGAGGTCCTGTGCCTCGGGGCCGTCCAGCGGGACGGCCGGGTCATCTTGCTCCGACCCGACTCGGAGGGGGAACTCGGTGCTAGGGTTGCATGAGACCGGCCGCGAATTCCTCGTGCGGGCCTGCGGCATCTTGATTCATGACGACTCCGTGCTTGCCCACGAGGCGGACGACGAAGCCCGCGGCAAGAGCTACGCGCTTCCAGGTGGGCATCTCGAATTCGGGGAGAGCTTGGCCCTCTGCCTGGCTCGGGAGTTCTACGAAGAGAGCGGCCTCAACATTGAGGCCGAAAAGCTGAGCTATGTCCACGAGAACTTCTACTCCCTGAAGGGGACCCAGACGCATGAAATCGGGTTCTACTTCCTCGTCGACCTCAACTCGGAATTCCCAGCGCCGGATGGTCGCGGTTACATCCCGAGTCTGGAGTCCCACATCCGCCTGAGGCTGCTCCCTCTGGCGAAGCTTCACTCCTTCGCCCTGATGCCCTCGTTCCTGCGGAGCCAGCTCCCGCAAGATGCCCGCGACCATTTCGCGCATCCCACCCGCCACTTGGTCTCCGACGAGCGATGAGATGCCGCTTCGCATCCGCCGCCTGCGGCTCTCTGATTACGACGAATTGATGCGACTCTTCGAGGCTTGCGGCCTCGATCCTCGGATGCGGGGCCGTGACAGCCGAAGCTCCATCGCCCATCAGCTGCGTGTGAATCGCGGCTCGTACCTTGGCGCTCTGGACGGCCGTCGCCTGGTCGGAGCGGTACTTGGAACCAACGACTCTCGGAAAGGCTGGATCAACCGCCTCGCAGTTCATCCGGACTACCGACGCAGAGGGATCGCGAAGCGCCTTGTGCGCGCGGCTGAGCGCGCCCTTCGTGCGAAGGGCATCGAAATGTTTGCCGCCCTTATCGAACCCGGGAATGACGCCTCCGTTAGAGTATTCCGGTCGCTCGGGTACGAAATCCTTCCCATGGTCTACGCCCGCAAGAAGCGGAACGAAGGCGTCTAGGAGATGACGCGGAGTTCCTTCCCGATTTTCTCGTACGCGGCCAGGGCCTCGTCGAGGTCCTCGCGTCGGAGGCCTGCATTGACGATGTTCCGGATACGGGCCCGGTCTTTCGGGACCATCGGATACACGATCGGGAGCGCGAAGACGCCCTCCTCGAACAGGCGCTCGCTGAACCGCTTCGCCGTTGCCGAGTCACCGAGCATGACGGGGGTAATCGGGGTCTCGCTCCTCCCGATGTCGAAACCCATTGACACGAGTCGACTCTTGAAGTACTTCGTGTTCGACCAGAGTTTCTTGACGTGGCGCGGCTCCGTTTCGAGGACATCGATCGCGGCGATGCAAGCAGCGGTGACCGCGGGCGGATGGGAACCGCTCAGCAGCCACGTCCGGGACTTGTTGAGCGCGTAGTTCCTCAGGTCGTTCGAACCCGCGACGTACCCTCCGACGACACCGAGCGCCTTCGAGAACGTGCCCAGCTCGATTGTGATCTTCTCCTCGACGTGAAAGTGGGAGGCAACGCCGCGGCCTCCGTCCCCTAGGACGCCCTCTCCGTGGGCGTCGTCGATGTAGACCATCGCACCGAACTCCTCGGAGAGGTTCGCGATCCTGTCCACCGGCGCGATGTCGCCGTCCATCGAGAACACGCCGTCGCTGATGACCAGGATCTTCTTCGCCCAGCCGTCGACCTCCTTCAGCGCGCGTTCGAGGTCGCCGACGTCGCAGTGGCGGTAGATCACCCGCTGCGCCTTCGTCAATCGGACGCCGTCGATGATGCTCCCGTGGTTCAGCTCGTCCGTGAGGATCGCGTCCCCTTCCCCCGCGAGCTGCGAGATGAGTCCGGCATTGCCCGCGAAGCCGCTCATGTAGAACAGCGCGGCCTCCCGCCGCTTGAACCGCGCGATCCGTCGCTCGAGCTCCTCGTGGAGGTCCATGTTGCCCGCAATCGGCCGGACGCTGCCGCTGCCCGCGCCATGCGTCTTCAAGGCTTCGCGCGCGGCCCGCTTCACCTTCGGGTGGTTCGAGAGGTTCAGGTAGTTGTTCGAGCAGAGCATGATGACGCGCTTTCCATCGACGACACTTCGAGGCGCGGACGGCCCTTGGAGGACGCGGAGCCTCCAGTCGAGGCTCTGTGCAACGAGGGCCTCGTACTCCGCCCGCATCCACGAGGTCGGATCCCGCTTCGACATCGTCACGCCTCCATCGGGAAGGCGACCTTGCCACAATTCCCGCTTCGCATCACGCCCATCGCCTCGTTGTAGTCGTCCAGTGGGAACCTGTGTGTGAGGATCGGCTTCAGGTTCACGTTCCCGCTCTTCAGGAGTCCGCCCATCTGCATCCACGTCTTGTACATCAGCCGCCCGTGGATGCCGTACATCGACAACCCCTTCGTTACGAACTCGGAGATGTCGAGGCTGAGCGGCTTCGGGAACAGCCCGAGCAAGTGGATCCCACCCGCCGGCCGGACGACCCGGATGGCCTGCTGGACCGCCGCCTCGCTCCCGGAGAATTCGAGCACCTCATCGACGCCCTCGCCCGCCGTCGCGTCCATCACCTCGTCGACGAGCGATTCGCCGGATCGGAGGACGAGGCTCGCTCCGACTTTCTTGGCGAGGTCCATCCGGTACTGGTTCCGGTGACCGATCGCGATGACGGACCGCGCCGCCATCCCGCGGCACAGGGCGACCGCCATGAGTCCGATCGGCCCGAGGCCGAAGATCGCGACCGTCTTCCCGGGGACGTTCGCGTTCGTGACCGTGTACACCGCGTTGCCGAGCGGATCTTGCATCGTGGCGAGCTCGAGCGGTAGGTCGTCGTCATTCACGATGACGTTCGACGCGGGGACGGCCATGTACTCTGCGAACGAGCCACTTCGATCGATTCCGAGGATGGAGACGTTCTTGCAGACGTGGGCATTCCCCGTGCGACACTGGTAGCACCGGCCGCACGCGATGTGACCCTCCGCGCTCACGTAATCACCTTTCCGAAGGCCCGTGACGCCGGAGCCCAGGGTCTCCACGTGTCCGGCGAACTCGTGACCTTGGATCAACGGCACCTTGATTCGCGCCGCCGCCCACGCGTCCCAATCGTAGATGTGGACGTCCGTGCCGCAGATCGACGCGATGTCGACTCGAATCAAGACTTCCGAAGGACTCGGCTCGGGGATCGGGACCTTCCGGAGCTCCGTGCTCTTAGGCGCCGGTTTCATCTTGACGGCGGCTTTCATCGTCGACGCCATCCGGACCCCGAGGCTGCGCATGGTCCGCCGCTATTTCAACTTTGTATCACAACGCGATGCGCCGTGGACGAACCGCCAGGTGGCTTCCCGGTCTAGGACGGCTGAATCGGATGCAGCTTCGACGTACGGTATCCAATGATGACGAAGAGGTACTCCCTCGCCGAGAACTCCGCATCAAGCGAGCGGTCGCCGGTATCAACGCGCAGGACCGGGGTCGTCTCGAGCTTCGCGGGCGTCGCGACGACGATGACATTCTTCGTCCCAATCCGTCGGACGACCTCGGGGCTCGCTTGGAGATTTCCGCGGCCGAGGATGAACCCCTGCGCTCCGACCGGACTCACAACGAGCTTCGCATCCCGGTGCCGATCCAGGACCGCGAGGATCCGTTTCTCGTTCAGATCCTTTTCAATCGTCTTGCCTGCGAGGACGGCATCGATTCCCAGCAAGGTCTTGTCGAGCCGAAGCGCGGAGGCGATCCCGTGAAGCGTCGAGCCGGGTCCCAGCAAGAAGAGCGTCTCGGGACTCTCTTCGAAGAGGTCCGAGAAGTGCATCGCCAGTTCGGTGCGGATGGCATCTTCCGTCACCTCGGCAATCATCATCTTCCCGGCCTGGACGAGGTGCGGCTCCGCCAAGGTGTTTGCCGTCGTGAAGAGTCGAATTCGCCACTCGCCCTTGCGATATGCCTCTTCGTCCACGTCGAGGATCTCTCCGGGAGCGATCCGGAGTTGGCCGCGGACGTACGCGACCAGCAGGTTGGCCGCCGCGATGGGAGAGACCGCGAAGACCCCCGAGTGCATCTTGACGCCCGCGGGGATGCCGAGGATCGGAACCCGGTCCCTGGTCGCTCCCGCGACGTCCCGCGCGGTTCCGTCGCCGCCGCAAAACAGGAGGAGTTCGGCCCCTCGATCTACAATGGCTTCCACCCCGCGGAGCGTGTCGTTCGCGGTCGTCCGCTTCCCCGGAGTGTAGATGACGTCGACCGCGGCGTCCGGGACACCGGCCGCCCGAAGGGACTCGTATCCCATCGGGCCACCAGACGTGAGCCACTCCACTCGAAGGCTCGGGTCGCCCCTCGCGACTGCTAAGAAAGCGGCCGCAAAGGCAGTTGCGCGGGGTCCGGCGACGGGCTCCGCGCCTTGCGCACGGGCTTCGTCCACGACGCCGTCCGTCCCTTTCAACCCAACCTTCCCGCCCATCCCCGCGACCGGGTTCACGACGAAGCCGATGCGTCGCACGCGGGTCGAGACCCCAACCGGCGTATTTGCGCCTTCCGCGAATCCTTTGCGGTCGATGTGGCCTATCGCTGCACCGCGGGCCCTTTGCGCCATGCGCGGCCGAGTCCTGCCGGGGGCGACACCACCGCAAGGTGCAGCAGGTAGCCAGCGACGGCAATCGGGAGGAGGGGCCAGAGGGGCGGGGCGAGGCCGACCGCCGTCGCCAGGCCCGCGGCAATTCCCAGCTGGATGACCTGAAGCTCGCCCCGCGTCACGGATTTCATGTCCCTCGGGTCGATGCGGAGGTGAATCCACACCGCCGGAACGGTCAGAGCGGCCCCCAACAGGAAGGCCGGATGGACGAAAATCCCGAGCAGGCCGTAGACGAGTGCCGCGACCGAAGCCATCCCCGCGGCGTAACGCTTCGACCAGGCGTACCCGAATGCGACGACGGTCGTGCGCTTCGGCGGCTTCGCGGCTGCATCCATCGGGGCGTCGAGATAGTGATGGACCATGAGCATCGCGGTGCACACGAGGGCGTGGGCGGAAAGCGCCAACACGACAACGGGGGAGAGGGAGAGGGTCTGAATTGTGTATGCTCCCAGGCCGGACAGGAGGACGCCCGGGAACCCCCCGAGCCACTCGCCGGCCAGCGGTCGGTACGACGTCGCAAACGGCGGGATCGTGTAGGCGAGGCCGAGGGCGTAACCGCCACTGATCAAGAGGGCGAGCCACGGGGCCCGAACGAGGATTACCCACGCCGTCAGCGCAGCCACGCCCGCGGTCGAGACCGCGAAGATCCACCACAGGTCCCGTTCCTCCAAGAGGTCGAGGTTCCGGACCCGGCTTCCGCCCGACAAGGCGCGTCCCTCGTTCACCCGGTCCGTCCCGCTCCGCCAGTCGTAGATCTCATTGATCGCATGGGTCACCCAGCCTTGGATCAAGCCGCCGAGCGCGAGGGCGACGACGAACCACAGCGCGTTCAGAGTCCCGGACGCTCGGAAGGCCACGCCAGTCCCTAGGCCGACCGCGGTGTAGGACCACAGAAGCACGGGAATGAGGCGGAACTCGAGGAACCATCCCTTCGCCCGTCGAGCCCAGTCGCGCCCACGCGGGACGGTCGCCATAAGTTTGACTATTGCGATAGTAATATTAGAAGCTTCGGGGATGCGGTGTCCGATGGGTGTCCCGCAACCTAAATTATCGGAGAACGGATGGGGCCGCCGTTTCATGGACAAGCGGCTGTGGTACCTCATCGCGGGGACGCGTGGCGGCATCAACCGCGCAAGGATCTTGTGGACGCTCCACGACCGTCCGTACAACGCGAACGACCTGGCCACCCGACTCGCTCTGGACTACAAGACGGTTCGCCATCACCTTGACGTGCTCCGCGAGAACGACTGTGTCATGACCTTGGGGAACGAGGGCTACGGCACCCTGTACTCCCTGTCCCCGCGGCTCCAAGTCCATTTCGAGGATTTCCTTGAAATCTGGCGTCGGATCGAGCCGCGGCTGGGGGAAAAATAGATATGGACCGGACCCGCGTCTCGCGGTGATAGCTTGCCGATTGGAACGTTCTGGATGATCGACCTCGGGCTCGCGGTGGTCAGCATCGCCCTCCTCCTGGGTCTCCTGTACATCTACGTCGGGAACTACCGCAGCCTGCGATCTCCGTTTTCGGTCGGCCTCATCGTCTTCGCCACCCTGTTCCTTCTCGAGAATCTCGCGGCGATGTACTTCTACGTCGCGATGAACGACAGCAACATCGGTGCGTCCGTCGCGATTCCAATGCTCGTCCTCAATGCGGCGGAGCTGGTGGGCTTCGCGACGCTCTTCTTCGTATCGTGGCGCTGAACGCGGCAGCGGTGCGGTCAAATACGGCAGCCTCGTTTGCGGTCGCGGAGAAGGCCGTTGCTGAACTACCGCCCCATGGGCAAGACCGAACTCGAGGTTTCTGAGATCGGCTTCGGGGTCTGGACGCTCGCCTCGGGCCATTGGGGGACGTTCACGGACGACCAGGCCGTCGACCTGCTCCGCAAGGCGTACGACGCCGGGATCAACTATTTCGATGTCGCCCCGACGGACGGGAACGGGCGCGGGGAGCGGTTGCTCGGCCAAGCATTCGGTGACAAGCGCGAGCTCGTGATCATCTCGAGCAAAGCCGGACGCTCAGAATCGGGAGCGGACTTCTCGCCGACGTCGATTCGCAAGTCGTTGGACGGGACCCTCGAGCGACTCGGATCTTCGTACGTGGACGCGCTCCAGCTGCACTACCCCGACGCCGCGACGGTCGCGAACCCCGCGGTCTGGCAGACGCTCGAGGACCTGAAGGCAGAGGGGAAGATCCGGTATTACGGGATCGCCCTCGGTCCAGGGCCGGGCGGTCTCGAAGAAGGACGGGCGGCGATGCGGAAGCACGATCTCGGCTGCATCCAGACCTACTACAACTTGCTCGAGGAGGAGCCGGGACGAAAGTTCTTCCCGGTCGCCTTGGAGATCGCCCAAGGCATGGTCACCCGGGCGCCCCATGCCGGCGGGGTCCTCGAGTCCGATGCCGACGCGGTGAAATTCCCCGCGGACGGCGACCTTCGGACTAAGGACGGGGCGTGGATCGAGCGCGCGCGGAGGCAGGCCGCGAATCTCAATTGGATCTACGAAGGGAAGGGAATGACGCTGTCCCAGGCCGCGCTGAAATTCATCCTTTCCGAGGAGACCGTGGCCTCCGTCCTCCCGAACATCTACCGCGAGGAACACTTGGCCGAGTATGCCGCCGTCTCCGATTTCGAGTCGTTCTCCCAGGTGGAACTCGGCGAAATTGCGGAGCAGTTCCGGAAAGGGTTCGGCGTCTGAGGGCGGCGAATGATCCTGGGGTATGTGGACTCGGAGGACCGGATCTACGACTTGAACTTCGCAACCCTCCGACTCCGCGTCCGCGTGGGGGCGACAACCTCGAAGGAACAGGCCGCGATCACGTTTTCCCAGGTGGCGGGCGCCGGCGCGGCCTCATACCGCGTTCTTGACGAGTCCGACGCGACCGCCGAGGCGTCGATGGATCACGACGGGAAGCGCGTGCCCCTGTTGCGGCCCGTCGAAGGACACTTGTATCGCCACGAAGCCGGCCTCTTGTTTTTTGCCGAACCGGCTCAGCGAGATCCGGAAGATCCGGGGTTCTTCCTCGTCAAGCTGCGCGCGATGCCGAGCGCCGTCCAGTTCTTTTTTGAGGACCAGCAGGGTCGCGAGATGATCTCGATTCCTCGGGACGAGATCCTTCGAGTGGAGGACGAGGCGGACGGGATTACCGTCTACGTGAGCGCGGCGAACGTGGCCCTACCCAAGGAAAAAATCGCGTACGCTGTCCAGTTGCGTCCCGCGGCTCGCGTCAAACGGCTCATGACTGACCTCGTTCCGTCGGCCTCTCCATGACGAAACACTTATTACGACTCCGCGGCTTCGCCCGCTGAGGTCCGACATGTCCTACGATGTTGCGGGTCTGGGTCTCGGCGGCGAGAAGAAGAAGGGCAAGCGGAAGATGTACCTATACGTCGCCATC
>VBME01000104.1 GCA_005878995.1 Methanobacteriota archaeon
TTCCGTGGGGGTCTCGAGCCGCGCCACGAGACGGCCCGTCGTCGTCTTGCCGCAGCCGCTCTCCCCGACCAGCCCCAGGATCTCTCCCTGTTTCAGGGTGAAGTCGATTCCGTCGACCGCCTTGACGTACAGGATGTTTCCTCGGAGCGCCTTGAAAAATCCGGGCCGGAGTTCGAAGTACTTCCGCAACCCCTGGACGCGGATCACCGTACCATCGTTTTGCGTAGACGGTCCAGAGGGCCAGAGTCCCGGCGATCTCCCGTCTAGGTCCGCTGCAATCCCCCCTGGGCGAAGAAATCCTGCGAGAAGTGACAGAGGGCGCGATGGCCCGGCTCCGGGATGACGTACGGCGGCATCGTCGTCTTGCAGATGTCCTTCGCGTACTTGCAGCGCGGGTGGAACCGGCATCCGCTCGGCGGCGTCAAGAGGCTCGGAGGACTTCCCGGGATCGCTTCCAACCGGCGCTTCTCTCCTTTCGCGCTCGGGAACGCACCGAGCAGCCCCTCCGTGTACGGATGGAGCGTGCGGTAGAATACGTTCTTCGACGACGCCTCCTCGATGATTTGCCCCGCGTACATGACGGCAATTCGGTCCGCCACCTTCGCGACGGTCGACACGTCGTGGGAGATGATGATCAGGGTCATGTGGAGCTGCTTCTGGATTGCGAGGACCTCGTCCATGATCTTCGACGCCGTGATGACATCGAGGGCCGTCGTCGGCTCGTCCATGATCACGAGCCGGGGATTCAGCGCCAACGCCATCGCGATCATCGCGCGCTGTTTCATCCCGCCGCTGTACTCGTGGGGGTAGTTGTCGATCCGATCCACCGGGATGCCGACGAGTTTGTACAGCTCCTTCACACGTTCTCGGGACTCGAAGTCGTCGAGCTCCTCATGGGCCTGAATCGCCTCGACAATCTGGTCTCCGACCGTGTATACCGGATTCAGGGCGTTCATCGCACCCTGGAATACGATGGAGATCTGTTTCCACCGGATCGCGTTGAGCTTCGGATGGTATCCCCGCAGGCGTCCATCCTTGAGACGCGTGATCCCGAGGAGGTCGCCCTCCTGGTTCGCTGCCTGGAAGCGGGCCGTCGCCTCGCCGAGGACGCGTCGCATCTTCGCATCGCCCGCGGCGACCCGATTCGAAGCGTCGTCGACCCGCCGCTCGAGTGTGCCGATTTCCTTCGCGAGGTACTGTCGGTATGTCTCCGCGAGCGGATGCTCGAGTGCCGCGAGCTGCTGTCCGACCGCTCCCGCGCTTCCGGGGTTCGAGTCGTCTTCCGTCTTCGGCACCGAATCGAGCTTCGCCTTGAGCGACTCCATGTCGTGCCGCATGCGGCCCTCGGCCAGCTGCCAGTACTCCGCGCGGTAGCGGGAGGCCGGTGCGTCGCCCCCGAAGAGGATCTGCCCGCCCAGGACGTACGCATTCGTGGGCAGCAGCTGCGTGATCGCGTAGGCCAGCGTGGTCTTGCCACACCCGCTCTCCCCGACGAGGCCGACCGTCTCGCCCTCGTCGACCTCGAGGTTCACCCCGTCCACCGCGCGGACCCAGCCCTGTTGGACTTTGAAATGGACGACCAGGTTGCGGACGGAGAGGAGAGGCACCTCAACGCCTCCGTAGGCGCGGGTTGATGATCTCGTCGAAGCCGCGACCCAGGAGATAGAAGCCGAGGGAGAGGAACGTGATCGCGAGGCCGGGCGGCAGGAGCCACCACCAGTAGTACAGGCCGCCGCCCAGGGTGATGAGGGTCGACAGCATGCCGCCCCACGACGTTACGTTCGGGTCGCCCAGCCCGAGGTAGCTGAGGGCTGCCTCGGTGATGATCGCCGCCGCCACCCCGAGGCTCATGTAGAGAAAGCTGAATGGCAAGACGTTCGGGGTGAGGTGGAGGAAGATCAGGCGGGTGTCGGAGGCGCCGGCGACCCGCGCCGCGTCCACGAACGGACGTTCCTTGAGGCTCAGGACCTGCGCGCGAATGACCCGCGCGATCCCCGGCCACCCGAGCGCCGAGAGCACGAAGATGATGATCCAGATGCTCGGTCGGGCAATCGAGACGAGCACGAGGACGACAGGCAGGAACGGGAGGACGAGGAAGATGTCGGTCGTCCGCATCAGCAGGGTGTCGATCATCTTGCCGTAATATCCGGCGATCACGCCGACGAAGGTACCGATGCCGACGCCGAAGAGGGCCGCGAGGATCCCGACGATGAAGGCGACCTGGGTGCCGTACAGGAGCTGGGTCAAGATGTCGTGGCCGTTGAAGTCCGTGCCCAGGAGATACGAGTTCCCGGACGGATAGGTCCCGGGCGCCAAGGGGACCCGCGGCTTGCCGAGGAGGGTGAACAACGTCGTCTTACCGGTGGAGGAGTCCGTCCACGCGCCATTCAGCTCCTCCTGGCTCAGCGAGACGCCGTACAGGAGGCCGTGGGTTGTCCCGGCGTAGACGATCCCCTTGACGCCGGGAGGAATCGTGAGCCCGAACTCTTCGATATGGATCGCCCCGGCGACCTTGAAGTCCGTCGGTAGCTTGACCAGCCTCGCGTTCTCGAAGACGTAAACGCTGACGAGCGTGGCCACCGTGAAGTAGTCGTTCACGCGGCCCGGGAACGTGAGCCGGAATTCGGAGATCGCCGTGAGGTTCCCCGATGTCTGATTCACATTCAGTCCGAGCATGATTGTCGAGGCCGCGGAGGCGTCGTAGAAGCCCATGAAGAGGGCCGTACCTACTTCGCTGATCGGACTCTGAAGTAGCTCGAGAGAGGCCTGCGGCAACGAAAACACGTGCGCGATCCGGAGGCGGCCCATGTCGAACGTCGCGATTGCCGATGCGTTGCTGGACCGCAGCTGCAGATACGTGAAGAACGTCGCCGTGTCCGGCGACCGAGCGTACCCGATCGGGGCGACCACGTCCGCTGGCTGACCGAAGAGGGTTAATGGGACGTACGCCCGAGGGATGCCGGAGACGTTGTACACGGCCAACGTGTGGTTCGCGAGCGGCAGGAGAATCGCTTGCCCGAGCCCCGCGCGGAACCCGGAACTGTCCACGTCGGACACGGTCGCCCAATGATAGTACACGAACGGGGGAGCGGACAACCTGCCGTTGAACGAGAGGGCGATCCGTCCGGAGGGGGTGATGGTTGGGGTTTGGTCCCCCGTGTGCACGTACGTGATTTCGAAGATCAACGTCGCAGTGCCGTTCGATGCGTAGAAGTACCGATAGGGTCCGTAGGGGTTCCCTGGCACGCCCGGAAAGGGGCTCGGCCCCTGACGCTGGTTCGGCTGGGCGACGAGATATCCGGCCGATTCCGGATCTTGGCCCGTCCACACGGGATCAAAGGGCAGCGTCGCCCGGAAGATGCCGGCGTTCGAAAACGGGTCGCCGACGATGAAATCCCGGTTCATGAAATACGCGAGCGCCCCGTTCTTGTCCACCGGGCCGGTTTCGAAGGAGATGTTCTTACCGGGCGCAATCCAGTAGATCGCCGACAACGGCGGGCTCGGGAGTGGGCTCGCGTTGAAGAGCTGAGTTGCATCCAGCCGGAGGGACAGGTTCCGGGTCAGGAACGGGGACTCGTTCGTTCGCTGAGGGTACTTCATGAAATCCATATAGACCGTCGCGTGGGTCGTGTTCCAGTTGATCATCCATTCGCCGCCCCCTACATCGGGGAACAAGGGGGTCGTCGGGCCGACAAGGGGCCCTTCGTAACTCTGGTTTCGGGGCAGCGCCCGACTGAACGCGTGGATGTCGAACCGGTCGATCAGTGGAGCCTCGTAAAGGCGGGGGTACGGCGCGATGACGGGCGCCAAGATCGCCATCAAGGCGAACACCATGACGATGGAGAACCCGAGAACCCCGAGGCGGCTTTGTCGGAGGGTCGTCCACGACGTGAGGAGGACGCGTCGCAACCGACGAATCAGAACCGGGCCAATCGATTCGGAGCGTGGCGGGCCCGGCTCAGATTCGAACACGTGGATCGAGCGCCCCGTACAGGATGTCCGCGACGATGTTGCCGAAGATCACGAGGACCGAGATGAGGAAGAGAATCGACCCCGCGAGGAAGCGGTCGCTGGAGATAATTGCGATGAGCAGGTACGAGCCGAGCCCGTAGTACGAGAAAATGTACTCGAGGATGATCGCGCCGCCGACGACGAACCCCAGGCTGATCGCCAACGACGTGACGACCGGCAGGTACGCGTTTCGCGCGGCGTGCCGCTTCCGCACCACCCGTTCCGACAAGCCCTTCGCCTTCGCCGTCAGGATGAAATCCTCTCCCATGACCTCCAGCATCGAGGTCTGCATGAGCAGGATCGTGCCCGCCGCAGTGATCAGGACCAAGGCGAGCATCGGCAGAAACCCGTGGATCAGGATGTCCGCCACGTCGAACAGGGACAGAGACCACGGCAACACCGCGACGACGGCACCGACGCCCGCGACCACCACACCCGGAGCCAGGCGCATCGCCTTCTCGCGCGTGTCGAGTGGACGCTTCGGCCTTCGGATCCAAGCGATGGCGACGATCGCAACGCCCGCGATGACGGCGAGGATCCCTAGGACCGCATCGAACGGGATGCCCTGAAGGGAAAGCAGAAACGGGTAGTGGGTCGCGGTGAACGAGTCCGTCGAAGTGTCCTGGAAGCCGCGCAGCGGGAACACGACCCAGACGTAGGCGAAGAAGAACAGCAAGATCAACCCGATCCAGAAGGAGGGCATGTTGTAGAAAAACAGGCTCGTGAGGATCACGCCGCCCTCGACGCCCCTCCCCCGCTTCCACGCGATGTAGCGGCCGACGAGGACGCCGATAAAGTACTCGATGAGAACCGCCCCTCCGAACAGGAACAGGGTCCGCGGCAAGGCCTCTGCGAGCACGGAGATGACGGGGGCGTTGGCGTAGGAGGACCAGCCGAAGTTGAAGGTGAACATGTTGACCACATAGCGGTACAGCTGGACCTCCGGCCCTTGATCGAGACCATACTGCCGTTTTAACGCCTCGATGACGGCGGGTTGAATCGAAGGGTTCGCGCGGAGGCCATCGAGCGGGTTCCCGGAGAAGTAGAACAGGATGAAGACGATGACCGTCACGATGAAAAGCGTGATCACGCCTTGGATCGCTCGCCGAATCAGATATCGGGCCAGAGAGGCCATGTGTCCAACCCCCACTCCCAAGGGTTACTATCGACCGAACCCTATTTCTAACTTGTCCAACCAGAGCCCCCAATCGCGATTGGCGCGGCGATAAATTGGAAAGGGGACCGGGCGCGAGGCCCGGTCCGTTCTCGCCTAGAGTTTGTCTTCGGGGCTCAGCTCTTCCTCGGCCGTTCCCCCCATGCCGCCACCGGACTCTTCCGGCATGGACGTCGGGGGCCCCTTGCGCTTGCGGCCCATCATCCTCCCGACGACGACTCCGACGACGAGGCCAACGACGAGCAGCCCACCCGCGAGCCCATACAGCACGTACGGCGTCGCGGGCGAGATCGCCACGGACGTCGACGAGGCGCCGACGGCGACCGTGTGAGTCCCCTCAGCCATCACGTAGGTGAAGGTCACGGTCTTCGTCTGACTCGCCGCGAACGAAACGACCTGCCCGGTGACGTTCGTTCCGTCGACCGAGAGCCAGACGGTCGCGTTGCCGGCCACAGGCAGCGTGTTTGTCGCCGAGACGGTGATCGTCGACGCGCTCCCGGCCAGTGCCGGTGTTACGGCGATGCTGGCATACGTCAGGACGGGGTCCGACGCCACGAGCGCGTACCAACCTCGGGCTACGCCTCCGTACGGGGCCGTTGCCACAACGAGCGCCTCTTGCGCGCCCAACGCGGTCGCTGCGACCGTGAACGTGGCGTCGCCGGTGGCGTTCGTCACCAACTGCTGGTTGCCGATCCAGACGTTCGCGCCGGCCAACGTCCCGCCTGTGAGCGAGCTGTACACGGTGACGGTCGCGGTCGTCGTGCCGCCCGCGGAGACGAGGTCGTTACTCACGGAGACCTTCAGGAACGCCGTCGATGTCGGCAGGTACAGGTAGGCGATCGTCGTCGACATCGGCAGTTTCGCCAGCAAAGCCTCGAACGTGGGCGCGAACCAGTAGTCGCCGAACGCGAGGTAGAACAGCTGATCGCGAGCGCTGTACGCATACCGCGTGTCCGCGGGCAAGTACGTGAAGGTCAGGCCCTGGGACAGGCTCAGGAACGCGCTGGTCGCGGTGCACGCGCTGTTCGTGAAGCACACGGTCCGGCTGTAGTTCAGCCAACCCGCCGAGGTCCCGGTCTGAACCCCTCCGAAGGTGCCCAACACGTTCCTCGCGGCGGAGCCGGCACCTTGCGTCAAGAAGACCACGGGCTTCGAGACCACGCCGTTCGCGTCCATGAACTGCGCCCTGAGCGAGACGACACGACTCTGTGACGTCACGATCGGCTTGGGGGCACCCGTCGTCGATGTGGGCACGACCTGTGACACCGCGAAGATCGGCGCGCGCTGCGTGACGAGGCCGGTGCTGATGTGGTAGGCGAAGTTGTCGACCGTTGCGACGAAAGAACACGCGTTTGCGCTGATGCTCGCCGTGCCACCGCTCGCGCCGATGAACGCCTCGACCTGGATCCGGGAGTCCTTCTTCTCCTGATTAATCGAGAAGGGCAGGGTGTACGTTCCCGTTGAGTCCGTCGCGCTCGTCACATTGATGATGTACGAGCCGTCCCAGCGGGGGTTCGGGGCCGGATCCGTTCCGTCCAGCGCACTCCCGCCCGGCTTGCAGGCGTCGTAGTTCACGCCCGTCGCGAAGTTGACGTCCCACTCGACGACCTCGAAGTCGTTGATGAAGTTCTCGACGCCGTAGTTCCAGTCTTGGCCAACGCTGCTCCGGAACGATCCGCCGAGCGAGGCCAGACCGAACGAATTCAAGTCAAGGTTTCCATCGGTCTGCGTGTACGTCGGGCAGGTCACGGGGCAGCCATAGTCAATCGCCATCGCGAACTGGGCCGGAATTCCGAAGTCCCCGTAGTCGATCTTGAACATCGCCGCGACCCCGGTCGCAGGCAGCCCTGTCTTGTCGAACAGGTGGACCGACACGGAGTTCGAGGAGGGCGTCGGCGAGTACGGCATGGCACGGGAGCCTAGGCTCAGATAGCCTCCGTAGCCGGTGCTCGTACCGGTCGCCAAGTTCATCAGGATCGTGTCGGAGGTCGAGAAGACGACACCGCGCACTTGGAAGGATAGCGCCATCGTCGTCGTGTTGGCGGCGAGGCCGATCGAAGTCACGGTGAAGAACGCCTGGCCGTTCGCGTTCGTCGTGTCCGAACCCGACGTCGTCGGGGCCACAGTGAAGTTCCACGCATCCGCAAAGACGGGATCGAGAGCCACGCCAGCCACCGCGGCGCCGGCAAAGTCCTTGACGTCCAGGATGAGGTTGCTCGGCGTCGCCGTTGTGACGTGGAACGCCGTCCCAAGCGTGGCCGGGTCAAGTGACACGATATCCCAGATGGGGGCAACATTGTTCTGCGTGACGATGACAATCTGGGCCGACTGGGTCTCCACCGCAAGGGTGGTCGCCACCGCGATGTGAGCCCGGACGATATCCGTGAACTGGCTGTTCACAAACGCGGTCACGGGCGGCGCGGTGTAGGTGAACGTCGCGGCACCGGTCGCGTCGGTCGTCGCGCTGGTTGGGCTAACCGTCCCTGCGGTGAGGTTCGTTTCAATCGAAATCGGAATGCTCGCTATCCCGACGCCGGCAGAGTTCGTCACCGTGGCCTTGATTGTCGTGGTCTCAGGCGGCACGATGACCGGCTTTGTGGTCGAAAGCGTCAGCTGGGCCGAGGGCATCGGAGGCCCGATCGTGCTCTCAATCGCTTTCGTATTCGTGGCGGTGAGGCCCTTATACGTGACTTTCGCCGTCGCAGTCCCCGAGCCTTGAATCAGCGGCACGGTCCATGTCGTGCTGTATTTGCCATTCGATCCGGTCGTGCCTGTGAAGTTCGCGAAGTAGGCCCCGAACTGCACGGTCAGGGCCACGGTTACCCCGCTCACCGGCGCGCCGTTCTGGGATACATAGACCCCAATGGGCACCGTCTGCCGGTAGAACACCTGGTCCGGCATTGACGTGGCGACCGTCAGCGGCCCGACGGAGCCGCCTCCGCCCGTCGCCGTGCCGGCCGGCTGAATGTGCACGACGCTGTAGAAGTTGAACTGGGCGTTCCCGTTCG
>VBME01000206.1 GCA_005878995.1 Methanobacteriota archaeon
TCCATGCCCGGACCCGCGCCACGGCGCATCCATGGGGGACGCGGATATAACGCTTGCCTACTCGGGTTCGCCGACGATGGCGTCCGCCTCAATCTCGACGAGGATATCGGGATGGATGAAGCCGCTCACGCGAACCATCGTCGCGGCGGGACGGATCTCGCGGAACAACTCGGCGTGGGCGCGGCCCACTTTTTCCGAGTCGCCGATGTCCGCGAGGAACATCCGCGTCCGCACGACGTCGGGCAGCCGGGCACCCGCTTCCTCGAGGGCCGCCTCGATCTTCCGGAAGATGTGGACCGCTTGGCCGTACGCGTCCCCACGAGCCACGATGCCACCTCGCGAATCCG
>VBME01000207.1 GCA_005878995.1 Methanobacteriota archaeon
GAGGTTTGACAACTCGACCGCGGCGGTCTCCGCGACCTTCGTTGCATCCTCCCACGTTCGGAGCTCCTTCCAACTCCGTTCCTCGAAGACCTTGAGGGTCCGCGTGAGTTCGCTGCGGAGCGCGTCGTATGCCGGCCCGTCGTACACCGCCGCGATGATGACGAACTCCCCGCGAACCGCGACAAGCCCGAGACCTTCGTACCGCATCGCAGTGACCGCGTACCCGCGCGACGAGGGAACGCTCGTCTCGACGAAGTTCCCGACGACGGACAAGACCGCTTCGAGCTGCTCCGCCTCGATCGGGAGATTCCGGTTCGATGCCAAGGCAACGAGCGGCTCGCCGGTCCGATAGAACATGTAGACGGCCGTCACGCGCTCTTGGATCGCCGAGACCACTCGGAGCATCTCCCCCCAGTCCTCGCGGGTGAGCGGGACGATTGCGATGAGCGCGATTGCCGCTGGGATCAGTAGGAAGGACGCGAGCCAAGGGTCCCCCGTCGTCGGGGAGAACCTCCCAGCAATGTTTGTCCCGAGTCCGATGGCGAGAATCATGACGAAGATTCCCACGGTCCAGAAGAACCGCTGATGGACAGGCGTCGCAAGGTCCCCCCTCCGCCGATACAGTGTGCCCCACAGGACGATTGCGGCCGCGAGGTAGGGAATCTGCTGGAGGGCCCAGAACACGTACGACGGCCACTCGGAGTCGAAGCCGTTCGGCACGAAACCATCCCAGACCAGCGTCAGGGAGGCGATGACCGGGATGACGAGGAGGGCGTCGTAGCGCGAGTGACCGCGAGAGATCCACTTCGTGGCCAGGAGGACGAGCAGCGTCGCGAGCGCGATGAACGTGAGCCGCAGATCCGCGAGGGGCCCATCGACGGAGACCGAGGCGTACGGCGTGACGAAGACCAACGCGCCGATGAGGAACGAGGCCGTCGCCAAGGCGCGATCGAACGGAGACGCGACGCGGGAGCGGACGGCGGAGACGATGCCGAGAGGGTCCAGCGTAGGCGCCATGGGGAGTCGCAGACCACGATGGGACGAGTCTCAGAAGGAGAAAATGGTTTCGGTGTTTTGTTCACAAGTGACAAGCCTGCAAAGCTTCAAAGTCCACGGCGGCGTTCGAAACGTTCCCATGATCACAATTCGGGATCCGGGTTCCATCCACCAAGTCGATGTGCCGATTGATGGCGGCTCCTGCCACGGACGCTGGCATTTCTCGTTCGACCGTTACTACGATCCCGAGTGGATGCGATTCGGCACCTTGCGGGTCTTCAACGACGACACGCTCACGCCCGGAGCCGTTTGGCCGTTGCATCCGCACCGCGAGATCGAGGTCGTCACCTACTGCGCGGGAGGGGAATTCCGCCATGCGGATGAGAACGCTCGAGCCGTCCGTGGAACAGAAAGCCGTGGAGAAGGAGGAGCGGACGAACCGCTTCTTGCCGCTCGTCTCGGTCGATGACAAGGGGGCCCTTCCGATCTTGTCGGACGCGACGGTGTTGTCCTCGTTCCTCGAGAAGGGCCGGAGCCTCTCGCACGCCCTCGAAGCCCATCGGGGCGCGTACCTCCATCTCGTCGGCGGTGGTCCGGTCCAGGTGAACGGAAAGAAACTTTCCGCCATGGGCGCCGCGAGGATCGCGGACGAAGACGGCGTCCTCGTTCGATCGGACGCGGATGCGGAGTTGCTGCTCGCCGACGTCCTCCTGGTTTAGGGGCCTTGCATGAAGATCGATGGCTGCGAATTCCCGGACGATCTCCTCTATGATTCGGAAGGACTCGTCTGGGCTCGTTCGTCGGATTCGGGGGACGCCGTCATCGGCATCACGAGCATCCATGCGGCGATTGCGGGGCGGATCGCGAAAGTCACCGCGAAGTCTCCCGGGGTCGCATTGACGCGAGGAGCCGCGATCGGGTTCCTCGAGAGCGGCACGTACTTCGGCCCGATTCGCGCACCCGTCGGTGGGGTCCTGGAGGAGGTCAATCAAACCGTCTTGGCAAAGCCCCGAACGATGATTGAGGGACTTTACGGCGACGGATGGGTCGCGCGGTTGCGGCCCTCGAACCTGGCGGTCGACCGGTCCGCGCTCCTTGCATTTCCCGCGGCACGCGAGCTCCTCGGGAAACAGATCGCCGCACTACGCGTCCGCTGTTTCGCGGCCTTCCCCGATTACGAGATGTTCGAGATCGGGATCGAGTGCGCCGCGATTCTCGTCAAGTTGAACGAATTGTTGACCCAGGTTCGGGTCGGCGAGGTCGTCCACCTCGTGACGGATGATCCGACCTCGCCGATCGAGATGGTCCGGTGGTCGGACCAGACTGGCCAGCCGGTCATCGACGAACGCAGGGAAGGAAACCTGTTTCACTTTCTCGTCCGGAAACGCTCCTGACTGGGCGGCCCGGACCCGCGATGCGGCGGGAGAAAGTTGATGGGAGTGCCGGCGGTCCGCGAAGCGAGGCGTGGCCATGGGCTTCCGGTACACGGGCATTCGCGTGCGAGACCTCAATCGATCCATCGCGTTCTACACAACGGTCCTCGGGATGCAGGTGACGTGGCGTATGCGGATCCGCGAAACCGGCGGCGCGATCGCGGTCCTCAAGTCGCCTCGCGGCTCGCAACGGCTTGAGCTGAACTGGTATCCGCCCCGCGGACGATATCGCGTCTACCGGCAGGGCGACGAGCTCGACCACCTCGCGTTCGCGGTTCCCGATGTGGACCGTTTTCTGCGGGAACACCGCGGGGACCTCCGGGTCGTCATGAAGGCGTTCGATGAAGGGACGGATCGGCTCGCCTACGTGACGGACCCCGATGGCGCTTGGATCGAGCTCATGTCGCGTCGGAAGTCATCGAAGCGCCCCGCTCGCGGGTCTCCGTAGCCCCGTCTCACGGTTCCATCGGGCCCGGGAACAGCACGGCACGGCCCACGATTTTCCCGTCGCCGAGGTCATTCAGCACCGTTGCGGCCTCCGAGAGCGGCGCCTTGCGGGTGACAACCGGCCTCAGCCTCCCCGCCTCCGCGAGGGCGACTGCACGGGCGAGGTCGGCCATCG
>VBME01000105.1 GCA_005878995.1 Methanobacteriota archaeon
CCGGGCCCGGACCAATAGAAACGGTCCCCACGCCGGGAGTAGTGCCTAGCCCAGTTCCGCTTACGTTCGGTCCTAGCCACTCGGATCGGCCAGGTTCCAGAGGCATGGTTCAGGTCCGGACAGGCCCGAACCCTTCACATGGACCGGCAGTCAGCTCACAGACCCTCAAACCTGGCCCCGGGCACCTCGACATTCCGCGGGGCCCGGCCTTAGAACTGGAGCATCGGCGCACACTACGGCGTCCTCCTCGGATCTGAGGAGGCGTAGCGCCCTTTCCTCGACGCGTGTGAGGAGTGGTGACACTTTCACCGACCCCTCCGGGAGAAGGATTCACCCCTGGCGCCTCATGTCCTTCGCTCAGGAGGTGTCGGCCACAGCCGTCCCTCCGGGCAGGTGTCGTCTGAGCGTGGCGTCCTTTTATCGAAGGAGGTATATATTCACGCAGTGTGCTACACCGGAGGGACGAGGAAAAGTGCCAGGGAAGGGTTCGACCTCACCGATCGCGATCTCGTCAGAGGAACTCCTAGGACCACTGAACGAGATCGAGCGCAAATACGCGCCGCCCAGACTCTTTGTCGCTGGAAGGTTCGGATTTCCATTGCCTCACCCGCGGGTTGCCATCGTCGGCACCAGAACCCCTTCTGACGAAGGCCGGAGGATCGCGTCGAAGCTTGCCGGCAGGCTCGCTCGGCAAGGGGTCATCATCGTGAGCGGCCTGGCTCGTGGAATCGATACGGTGGCGCACAAGGCGGCGATTGACGCCGACGGAATGACGATCGCGGTCTTGGGAACTCCAATCTCGCAGACCTATCCCCCCGAGAACGCCGAGCTTCAATCGATAATCATGAGAAGTCACCTCGCGGTCACTCAGTTCGATGACCGACATCCGACATCGCCAAAGAACTTCGTCCTTCGGAACAGAACGATGGCTCTGATTGCGGATGCCTCCGTAATCGTTGAGAGCGGCGAGGGCGGCGGCTCGCTGCACCAAGGCTGGGAAGCCTTGCGCCTCGGGCGACCGTTGTTCATCCACACCCACGAATTTGCGAAACCGAGGCTTGCATGGCCGCGGGAGATGGCGAACTATGGCGCGGTGGAGTTCAAGGAACCTAGCGACATCCTAGACTTCCTCCCGAGCGCGAGGCTCAGCCTTGCCGTCGCTGCGTTTGACCAAGCTTGAATTTGCATCCCTTCTCTCATACATTCCGCGGGAGGGAGGAGGGGACCTCGGTAACCAATCTCGTGACATGATGCGCATCCTCAAAGATGGGCGTATGATTGGTTCGCCCCCCACGCCACTATCGGACCTGATTGCGAGTCTCACCAAGAGCGGCGTTCCAGAGGTTGCAGACGTCGCTTCGATGCTTCCCCCCACGACGTTGCTCGTCCCTGTGCCAAAGAGCTCTTTGTTCAAAGAGGGGTCTCTCTGGGTACCCGAACAGATTGCTAATTCGTTTGTCCGGTCTGGCCTTGGAGGCAGATCAGCTCGTCTGTTGGTTAGGACCCGAGCGATAGCGAAGGCGGCGACGAGCCTCTCATCGGGGAGACCGCGGCCGACTGTTCTCGACCACATTCAAACCCTGTCCGTCCAAACGGAACTCACGTCTGCAGAGGAAATCGTTCTGATTGATGATGTCGTGACGACTGGCGCCACCCTCCTCGGCTGCGCTAACAAGCTGCTTGAGTCGTACCCGTCCATCCCGATCAGAGGGTTCGCTGCAATGAGAGCTGTTAGCAATCCATCGGATTTCAAGCACACACTTGATCCGGTAGTCGGATCGATTACTCTTCGCTCCGGTGGCCGTTGCCATCGTCAGCCCTGATGGTTCCAATGGCCCCGTCAAAGACACGTGGAATCTCATTGGCTATGATGTTCACGACCCCGGAGTCCCGTTCAGTCGCGCGGAGGGCTGGAAAGCTCCGGGGCAGCATGAACACGACACCGCCCGTCATACAGGCGCCGCGGCGCTAAGAAAATACACCGCCACTGACGGCGTGCCTCGCCGAAAATTCCATGGTGTGATTGAATTGTACATAGCCGACGATTCTCGTCCCGACCGAGCGTTCGACTCCCTTCAGGCCCGCTTGTTGGACCGCCTCTCATCAGTGAACCGGGGCGCCGTGCCCTCCCTTTCGTGTTTCACAGGACTTGGCTGGCATCTCATTGGTCAAGGTATACATAGGCAAGCGCTAGGACCAGCAAGTCGGCAATCGCGAAAATGCCGAGGTCCAGCGCAAACGCGACGGGGTCGAAGGTGGGATACGGCGAACTGGTCGTTTCCTGGTACAGCGCATAGAGTGGGAACGCCTCGACAACCACGAGGGCCAAGCCGAGCAATGCGACGATGAGGAACCGAGCCTGCACTTCCGCACGGGCCGCCTTGACCGGATCGAAGTTCGCGGGATCCACCACCCCACGCTTCTCCGGCACGTACGGTCGCCAGGCGCCCCAGGACTTTACGAACGAGGCGTAGCCATACAGCAGCAAGCCCAGGCCGATGAATGCCAGAGGGAAACCGAGCCATGCGTCCGCCGAACTCGAACATCCGTTGTACGGGTCGCAGGTGTGCGCTGTGTTGATGACGGCGACACCGCCGTAGATCATCGCGCCCCCGGCCAACATGAGCACGGCCCAGAGAACTGTGTCAAGCTTCCGGCCCTCCCTCACGGCCATCCAAATCGGCTATGGCGATAAGTTAGTTCTGCCCGCTGGAGATCGGGTCCGCCTCGAGCCCTACCACCAACGCCCGTCGCCTAGCCGCTCGATGACCCATTCCTGATCTCCATATGCGCCGATCTCGGCCAAGCACCGGCCGATTGCATGGTGCAGCGGCTCGTGGATGAACACGTGGACGAAGATCTTGCGCCACGTGATCGTCCGAGGCAAGCGCCCGATCAGCCATAAGTGGACCGCCGTGGTGCTCCGGTACTCGCGGGAAGCTCGGTCAAGAGACCCGAAGGTGACCGCCAGGCGCAGGAACTTCCGCCGTTCAGCCCGCGCGATTGTCTCCAGCTCCAGTCGGGGTACCTCGGACTTCTCGAAGTCGAACACCCAGGTGATCCCGGCATCGCGCAACGCCCACTCGCCGAGCGTCTCTCGTATCGGCGGGAACGCCCCACCTCGCTGCGTCGGCACGCCTCAACCCCGGGCCAGACCCCAGCGGCCCACGTGGGCCAAGATGTCCTCGTGGTACCGGGCGATTTGATCGCGAGAGGTCTCGTTCACGTCGACGAACGCGAGATCCGTCCAAGCCGGATGTTGTGCGATTTGATCTCTCTCGCCCGCGAACACGAACTCGAGGTCCCAGTGGTTCTTGGCCCCATACACCTCGGAGAACACGTGCGGTCCGGTGAGGGCCTGGGAGGGGAGGCCGAGCTGTTCCTTGAGGATCCGCTCGGCGGCCCCTTGCGGCGATTCGCCCAGCATCAAGTGGGACGACGGCAGCATCCAACCCTTGCTGTTCATCTCGGCCCGCTCGGCATCGAGGGCTCCGATGTGGTCCCACGGTCCGTTCGGGTTGAGGTGGCCCATGAGGACTCGTTCCGGATGACCGGTCTGACTGATCACCAAGAACGCGGAGAGGCAAATGCCTCCCTCCGGGATCTCTCGCGTCTGCAGGGATCGGTCGCTCGTGGCGAAACGGGAGAACTTCCGCTCGGTCGCCATGGCCATGGCAGTTCCTCGGTCGGCTTTCAACCTTCGTTCGACCTCGGTGGAAGAGGGGGGACGGCGAGGCTCCATAGTCGCGCCTGCGACTCGGCGCGCCGCGAAGATTCATCTCGTCCCCTTACCTACGCGGGACGGCCATGGCTCGAAACCTGTACTTCCTCGGGACCGCGGGATCGGGGAAGTCCACGATGGTCTTCGCGTTCCAGCTGTGGATGAACTCCCAGGGCCTCGACTGCATCACGGTGAACCTCGACCCGGGAGCGGAAGCGCTCCAGTACTCGCCCGATCTCGACGTCCGGGACTACGTGAACATCGAGGAGATCATGACGGAGCAGGGCCTCGGACCCAACGGAGCGCAGGTCGCGGCGGCCGACATGGTCGCCATGAATGCGAAAGAACTCGCGGATGTCCTCGAGACGTTCGAGACGAACTACGTCCTGATCGACACGCCGGGGCAGATCGAGTTGTTCACGTTCCGGGCCTCCGGTCCCGTGTTGATCGACGCCTTCGGCCGAGAGGACGCCGCGCTCGTCTACCTGAATGACCCTGCGCTGGTGCGAAATCCGGGTGGGTTCATCTCGTCCGTCCTCCTGAACGCCACCGTCCAGTTCCGTCACAGCCTGCCCTTCATCAACGTCCTGAGCAAGGCGGACCTTCTCCCGGAGGCAGAACTCGAACGAATCGTGAAGTGGTCCGTCGATCCGTTCGCACTGTACGAGGCCCTCTTCGAGGAGGCCGCCACCGCGAAAACCCTCCTTGACGTGGAATTTCTGAAGAGCCTGGAGACGATCGGCGTGTATCGCCGGGTCCATCCCGTGTCGTCCGAGATCACCTTCGGATTCGAGGAGATCTACAGCCAGGTTCAACTGGCGTTCGAGGGCGGAGAAGATCTTTCGAAGGATTAGCCGCGGTGGCCCTCGGGACGGCCCGGCTATTCACAATAGGCCGTCGAAGGCTTGGAGGACTTCGGGGTACCGGTTGCGAATCGCATCGAGGACGCTCTGCGTCGAAATCCGTTGGACGCCGATTTCGGACACGGCCCGGATGACCTTGTTGATTGTCTCATCGTCCATGCGGATGAGACGTTCCTTGATCAAATAGTGCCGAGCGAGCTCCTCCTCCATGCGGCTTCTCCATCGCCTCTCGTAGGCCTGGAAGAGGTCTTCGGCCCCGTCGAGCTTCGAAGCTTCCGATGCGATCTCGCCCGCATACTTGCCGGAGAGGCAGCCGTTCAAGATGCCGCCCCCCGTGAGCGGATCAATGAGGCGTGCGGCGTCGCCCGCGAGCATGACGCCGGGAGCGACCGTCCGCTCGAGCGGCAGCGACACACTGACCGCGCCGGCGACTTCTTCCACGATTTCACCGCGAGCCAGACTCGGTGTTTTCTCAATTAAGGCGTCGAGGTACTTTTTCGCGTCCGCGCGATCCCGGATCTTCGAGAGGTTCACGCCGATGCCGACGTTCGCGACGTCCGCTTCTTTCCAGAACACCCACGCGTACCCTCCCGGCGCACAACTCCCCAGGTAGAAGTCGTTGAGCCGCGGGTCCCCCTCCACGCCGACGAGCGTGTACTGCAAGCACGCGTCGATGTCCCTTGCTCGCAGGTGAGTCTCGAGCCCAGCCCAGCGCCCGACCTGGCTTTCGAAGCCGTCGGCGCCGATCACGACGTCGGCGCGGACGTCGAACGTGTCTCCCATGTGCTCGCAGCGGGCGCCGACCACTTGGCCATCCTGGCGCAGGAGGTCGACCGCACTCGTCTTGATCATAATATCCGCGCCGGCTTTCGCCGCCTCGCGCGCGAGGAACCGATCGAAGAGGTCTCGTTCTAAGACGTACCCGCACTCGTTGCCTGCGCGCGTCTCGTCGAGGACGAGCGTCGTTCCGTCCGGAGCGATGACCCGGGCGCCGTCGACCTCGTGACAAATGAACTCGCGGCTCGGCGCCAGTCCGATTTCCTCGAGCCATCGTTTCGCGACGCCCTCGCCGCATCGGACCGGCGTGCCGATTTCGGATCGCTTCTCGATCAGGAGGACCTCGGCGCCCCCCAGGGCCGCATACTTCGCCGCCGTGCTGCCCGTGGGTCCCGCGCCGACGACGAGGACATCCACCTCGCGATCCATCCGACCTATCCGATTCCTCGATCCCTCTTGAGCCTTTTGGGTGCTTCTTCAGATTCCCGACGGGACGCGGCGCCTGCCCCTCGCGGTACCCATGACGGCCCATGGCTTCGAACGCTGTATGTATTTATTCGAGCCCGTATGTATGCGGATCCATGGAGTTCGAAACCCGCAAGGTCCAAAAGCTCGGCTATTCGAGCCTCGGGGTCTCGCTCCCGAAAGACTGGGCCGCGTCGAACGGGATTCGCCCCGGCGCCCTCCTGAGCCTCGCGATCGAGGACGACGGAAGCCTCCGCGTGCGGGTCGGGCCGCTGGAGGATTATCCGGTCGCCGCGGAGGCGACGATCGACGCGGATGAATGGAGCGGGTCGGAGGCGCTCACGCGAATGATTACCGGCAATTACATCGTTGGATGTAACACGATCCGCCTTCGGAGTCGAGAGGAGCTGTCCCCGAGTCAGCTGCAGGAAATCCACGAGGCGGTCCGCGGCCTCACCGGACTCACGATTGTGAACCAGGGCCCGAAATTCGTCACGATCGAGAATTTCGTCGAGCCGACGCGGTTCCCCATCGACGGCCTCCTCCGGCGACTCCATTACCTGACGTCCCGCATGGAGAAGCTCGCGCTCGGCGTCATCTCGGGGGATGCGAAGGGGAACATCGAGGAGGTTGGCCGCATGGAACTCGAAGTCGATCGGCTGTACTGGCTCGTTGTGCGACAGCTCCTCCTCGCGGCGCAGAACCGCACGATCTCCGGGCGGATCGGGGTGACGGAGCCGCGACACCTCCTCGGAGATCGCGTGGTCACGGTCGCCCTGGAGAATGTCGGCGACTTGTGGGAGGAAGCGGCAGCCGGGGTCGGACCGTTTCTGAAGCCGAATCGACGGATTCCGAGGGAGTTCGCGAAGACGGTCGGCAACCTGAAGGGGAAGCTCGAGGAGGTCATCGAGCTGACGATGACGGCGTTTTTCGCCAACGATCTCGGGAAGGCGAACACGGCGCTCGACCGCCAGGCGGCGTTGATCCGGGATATCCGGGCGGCCGCGGAATCCGGTCCTCGGTCGCGAAGCCCACAGGCCCGCAGTCCTCCGCGGTCGAACGGCCTGTTCCAGATCGTCCTTCGACCGCTCGAGCACGTGGCGAAGTACTACGGCAGCATCGCCCAGATCACGATCAATCGGGCGTTGGAGAGACCAGTTCGCCCACGGCCCGCCGGCGCCGAGCCGCCCCCGCCCCCCGAGCCGACCGATCGTCCGTGATCCCTGTCCCGATCACGACCGTGCCTTTCGGGCCAAGTAGTCTTTCCGGAGGTCCTTCATCGTCCGCGTCTTGCCCGGACCCGCCTGGGGGAGTTCGGACACCAGGACGACGTCTTCCACGTGGGCCAGGAGCGGATTGAGGTTCGCCTTGATGGATCGCTGGAATTCGCCGCGGAGTTGGATGCGGAGCTCGTCGGAGCCCAGGAGCCGTGCATCACGCGGGACGGCATAAACGACGAGGCGATGCTGTCCAGATCCGTCCAGATCGACTGCGATTGGCTTCGAGTCGTACACGAGATCGTTCCCGATTGCACTCCGGACTTCTTCCGAGCTCGTCTTCACCCCGTTGATGTTGATCATGTCGTCGATTCGGCCGAGGTGACGATAGTAGCCACCGCCGAGGCGCTCGATCTGGTCTCCATGTCGACGCAGACGCTCCTCGTGCGGACCTTTCGGGACGCCGGCGTAGTATTCTTTGTCGTTGTCGTAATTCAGCAAGTCCGTCGAGAGGCCGATCGAGGGGGGGACCAGGAACACTTCGCCTCGACGCGCGGGATGTCCGTCATCCAAGATCACGAAATCGAGGCCGAGGGCGGGGGTCGTGAACGTCGACGGGGCACATGGCTGGACGACCGTGCCCGTGACGTATCCGCCTCCGATCTCGGTCCCGCCGCAGTACTCGATGATCGGCCG
>VBME01000106.1 GCA_005878995.1 Methanobacteriota archaeon
GTACAGATGTTGGTACTCGAATGCTTGGATGCTGAGGAACGTGATCCCGAGTAACAGGGTCGCCGCGAGGAACAAGCGGAGGCGCTTCTGATTTCCACGCTCGATCGCCCCCAGCGCCTCGACCATCGTCAGGCTGCTGCAGATCAGAATGAATGTGTTAATGCCCGTCAGCGGCACGTTCAGGATTTCGCCGGGTTGGGCCCAGGCGCCTTCGAACGCGGCTCCGGGAGTCGTGGTCCGGAGGCGGAGCGTCCATGACGTCCCGATGACCGCGGAGAACAACATGATTTCGGTCGCGAGGAAGAGCCACATCCCCAGCTTCCGGGCGCTGACGCGCGGAAACTTCGACTCGATCGCGGAGATAGCGCCATAGAACGCGCTCGATGGCCGCTGCAGGTCTTGATGGATCCAGCCACCAAGCCCGCCGCCAAAGATCGCGAGGCCGACGAGGAGCATCGGGATGCTGACGGAGACAATCCCGACGTAGCCGACGCCCATCCCGATTGCGATGATCACGGGCCACGGGCTCCCGTGGTGCTCCTCTTCCTCGCCCGTGGGTTCCGGGTGCGCCATCTGCCTCGGACCGGCGCGTGGATAATCCGGCTCGCTATAACGTCTTCGCTTTATCCGGGCCGGGCAACTCAGTTCGGCCTCAGGACCCATGCGTCGTGCGCGAGGCTCAGGAACAGGTCCCGGGATTTCGACCACTCAATGAGCCAAGTCGGGACGGGGATTCGCGGGCCCTCGCGTCGAAATCGCATGCATCCGCCGTTCGATCCGAGGTGAATAAAGCCATCGTCGTTTGTGCTGATTTCAATTCTTAAGAGGTATAACGCGCCGCGCGGCTCGCGATAATGACCGGCCTATCGGGACGCTGAGCGGGGTGGGCGCGACGGTTCAATCTTCGCACGACGAAACTGCTTATACTTGCTTTCCGGATGGGGAGCCGCCCGGGATTCTCCATGCCGACCATCCGCCGGATGAAGGCGAAGCTCGCACTCATGGGCGAGGGCGGAGTCGGGAAGACTTCGTTGATCCGACGGTTCGTCTTGAACGAGTACCAGGACACGTACCTGCATACGGTCGGCACGAAGGTGAGCAAGATCGAACTCGCCGTCCCGTACGGCGCGGACATCGAGGTCCAAATCGGCATGTCGATTTTTGATATCATGGGCCAACGGGGATTCAGGGACCTCGTGAGAGAGACGTACTACCACGGTGCCCAGGCCCTGATGGGCGTCTGCGACCTGACGCGCAAGGACAGCCTGTACGCCCTGAACGACTGGATTCCGTCGGCACTCGAGGTTGTGGGGGACGTGCCGGTATTTCTCGTCGTGAACAAGAGGGACCTGGCAGAACGACGCGCCATTTCGGAGGAGGATATCCGGACCCTCGCGGAACCGTTCGGGGCGCCGTACATCTACACGTCGGCTCGGACGGGTGAGTTCGTCGAGGACGCGTTCAACGCCCTCGCGATTGAGATCGTCGACCGGGCCTTCCGGCTGGAACAGGCCCGCGCCGTCGAACGCGGATTGCGGGAGAGAGTCCTCTCGCTCCTGGAGAAGCGGGGGTCCTTGGGCCTGAAGAAGAACCAGTTCTTCGAGATTCTCCGCGGCGTGAACTTCGACGATCTCAAAGCGGAGCTCGGCCGGCTCGAAGGGGAAGGGCTCGTGACCGTGATGTGGTCCGGGGCCTCCGACTTTACCGCCGTCATCACGCCGCAAGGCGCGGCGGCCGCCGGACGACCGTTGACGTGGGAAGAAGAGTAGCACGCCCCGAGTCAGGAGGCCAGCGCACGAAGAAGTCCCAGCTCGAGCGAATCTTGCAATCCCTCGATCCTCTCCCGAATCCCGCGGCGCCCACGGAGCAGTATCCGACGCCGGCCGGCATCGCGGCCGAGGTCGCATACTCCGCAACCGCGAAAGGCGATATCGCGGGTCGGACCGTCATCGACCTCGGTTGCGGGAACGGGGTCCTGGCGATTGCGGCGAGCCTCCTCGGTGCCTCCCGAGCCGCGGGAGTCGATTCGGATCCGGCGGCCATTGAAGTCGCGCGGCGCAACGGAGAACGAGCCCGCGTGGAGGTGGAGTGGCGCTTAGGCGACGTGCGGACCGTTCGGGAGCCGTTCGATACGGTCCTCATGAATCCACCCTTCGGTTCTCAAACGCGGCACGCAGACCTCGTCTTCCTCGACGCCGCGCTCGCTCGGGGTCGCGTCGTCTACTCGTTCTTGAACGCGAGGTCCGAGTCGTTCGTCCGGCGACACATCGAGTCCAAGGGTGGAACCGTCACGGATCGCCTCGCGTACGCGTTCCCAATCCGGCACATGTTTCCATTTCACCGCGAGGAGCTCCGCCGTGTGGACGTCGTCCTGTATCGGGTCAAGACGGCGAAGGGCTAAATACCGAGGTCCCCTGTTCGCCCGGAACGAAGGGGTGAACCGAGCGAATGGAACCGAAGATGGTCCTCCCG
This sequence comes from Methanobacteriota archaeon, assembly GCA_005878995.1. The sequence continues at coordinate 2,473 of VBME01000106.1, forward strand.
GGGGACGAGATTGCGGTCGCGGAGGAGTTTGAGCCCGGCGAGGGGACGTACGAACGGAACGGCCTGGTGTTCGCGGCGACGCCCGGCGTTCTCGTGCTGGATCCGGAGAACCGAGTCGCCCGGGTGCGGGCGTTCAACCCGCCGGCCGAGCTCAAGGTCGGGGACATCGTCTACGGAGTCATCGACGACATCCGGGGGATGATGGCGACCGCGACGGTCAGCGCGCTGCATGGCCGCACTCGGCAGATTAGCGGAGAAACGGAGGGGACGATTCACATTTCGAACGTATCCGAGGAGTACACGGAGGACATTCACGACATGTACCGCCTCGGAGACGTCATTCGCGCGAAGGTGATCCAAGTCAAACCGTCCCTCCAACTGACGACCGCGGAGCGAGACTTGGGCGTCGTGAAAGCCCTCTGTTCGGTCTGTCGCGGGCCGCTCGAGTTGCGGGGCAAAGATCTTTACTGTCCGCGCGACGAGCGGACGGAGCACCGGAAGCTCGCGGCCGACTACGCGGACCTTCGTCTCTCCGTTCCCGCGAGCGAACTCGGCGGCGGGACGATCGCCGAGAAGCACCGCGCGCCGCGGGGAGAGGGCCAGGATCGCGGAGGACGCGATCGCGGACGAGAGGGAGGGCGCGATCGGTCCCGAGATCGCGGGGGTGGCCGGGGCCGCGAAGGGCGGGGCCCCGGGGGCCGCGGCGGACGCGATCGAGACCGCGGACGTCGCCACTGAAATCGCGAGAATCGCTGACGGTTCCGTTCCGATAATTAGCATCAAGAACCGAAGGCAAAGGGATAAGAACGTACGCTGTAATAGCAGCGTTCAGAGGTCGTGAATGCCTGCTTCCAATGAGGAAGTGATGAAGGAACTCGCTCGCCTTCGCACGGAGATTCAGCAGCTCCGCGAGGTCGTGAGCGCGTTGTTCAACGCGGTCTTCGAGGAAGGGGAAGAAGACTGGGACTCGGTCCCGGAGAAAGACGAGTTCAACCTCTACAACTGATTTTTCGCGTTCGCGGCCAGACAAAGTCATAAGCCGCCCGTCCGTTCCGCGGGCCGTGGGACGGCCGGACCGGTATCGTCGACAGACGGTCCTCGCGGAAATCGGGGCTGAGGGTCAGCGCGCGCTATCCGGCGCTCGCGCCGCGGTTGTCGGCTTGGGCGCGCTCGGCAGTATCTCCTCCGACCTCCTCGCCCGCGCGGGCGTCGGCCACCTTCGCCTCGTCGATCGGGACGTTGTCGAGCTTACGAACCTGCAGCGGCAGTCTCTGTACTCTGAATCGGACGTCGACCGACCGAAGGCGGAGGCCGCGGCGGAACGCCTCCGATCCGTGAACTCGGAGATCGACATCGAAGCGGTCTCGAAGGACGTCCACTCGGCGACCGCCCGCGAAATCCTCCGCGAGGCCGACATCGTGCTCGACGGCACCGACAATCTCGAAACGCGGTTCCTCTTGAATGAGGCCGCGATCGACCTCGGCATCCCGTTTGTCTACGGCGGCGCCATCGCGACCTATGGGATGGTGTTCGCGATTCGCAGCCCGGATACGGCGTGCTTCCGTTGTTTCAACCCAAAAGCACCACCGCCGGGAAGCCTCCCGACGTGCGAGACCGCGGGCATCTTCAACGCCGTGTCCGCACAAATCGGCGCGATACAGACAGGGGAGGCCCTCCGATTGCTCCTCGGGGAAGCGCCGTCGGGAGATCTGCTCATCATCGACGGCTGGCGCCCAGAGATCCAGAAGATTCAGGTGGCCCGTCGGACCGACTGCCCTGCGTGCGCCCTCGGCGAACGGGAGCATCTCGGGGCGAAGAGGGCCCAGGTGTTGGTCTCCTTATGCGGGAGCGACACGATCTCCCTTGACCCCGTCCACCGCGGGGCGATCGACTTGGAGGCGCTCGCGCGGCGGCTCGAGACACTCGGATCGGCTCGCCGGGCGGGCGGCGTCCTCGTGGTTGACGTGGAGGGCCGACACATCACGATTTTTCCCGACGGACGCGCCCTGATTCGTGGCGTGAACAGCGAGGCAGAGGCCCGGACGGTCTACGCCAAGTACGTGGGGATCTGAGATGGCCCGGAAAGGCGTGCTCCTCCTGAGCGGCGGCTTCGACAGTCCTGTCGCGGGCTACCTCATGGCCCGCCAAGGGCTCGACCTCGTTGCGGCCCACTTCTCGCTCGAACCGATCACGGACGACGCGGCCGCGATCAAGGCGCGGACCTTGTGTGGGCTTCTCGGCATCCGATCTCTGTACGTCGTGCGCGTCGGGGAGTCGTTCGCGGAGGTCGCCCACGCCGCGAACCGTCGGTTCTACTTCGTCCTCACGAAGCGCCTCATGGTCCGCCTCGCGGACGGAATCGCGGATCGGGAGTCGGCCGACGTCCTTGTGACCGGGGAGAACCTCGGCCAGGTTTCGAGCCAGACCCTCGCGAGCCTCCGGGCGATCGACGCGGTCGCCCGCCATCCGATCGTCCGTCCCCTGATCGGGTTCGACAAGCAGGAGATCGTGGACCGCGCGAAGGCGATTGGCACCTACGAGGTCTCGAAGGGCCCGGAGATCTGCGACCTGCTAGGGCCGCCGAAACCCGCGACCCACGCGCGGCTGGACCAAATCCTCGCCGAGGAGGCGAAGATCGATTCGGAACGCCTCACCACTTCCTGCCTCGCGGGCGTCGCGGCGGAAAACTTGAAGGGGGACGGGTCCGCTGTTCCGGTCCCCCCGAGTCCGAGGTCTGTCCGATGACGTACTACCTGCTCAAACCGTGCCGGACCGCGACGGCTTTCATTTCGACGCTCAAGAAGGCGCAGCGGGTGGACCTGACGGAGGCCGCCGAGCGCCTGCGCACCCAGGGCTGGCACGTGAGCGACGTGAAGGTCATGCTAATCCTCGAGGGCGAGCCGGAACTCACCCTGTATGAGAGCGGCAAGATCCTCGTGAAGACGGACGACGAGCGACTCGCGCGGGAGGCCGTCGACCGCGTCTACCAAGCCATCGGACCCATGGCCCCGATCCCCGCCGCGGCGTGACGCTTTCTCATCGAACGCACGCGATTCCGAGAAGCTATATACCCCTCCCCGCGAATGATAGTCGCGGAGGAGGACTCGTTTGAGGCGCGGGGCGGCACTTGCGATGGCCGTCGTCGGCTTGCTTCTCGTCGCGGGAATCGCATACCTGGGGTCCTTCGCGTCTGGGACCCTCTACATCTACGTGCGGGATGCGCCGGCCGACTGGAAGCACCTAACCGTCACGTTCTCCGACATCCAAGTCCACCGCGCAGCGGCCGGCAACGCCAGTGGTTGGACCTCCCTGCCGCTCTCCTCTCCCACGATTGACTTCGTCGCGCTCGGGAATCTCACGAAGCTCCTAGCCTTGGACCGGGCTGCGGCGGGCAAGTACACGCAGCTTCGGCTCGTCGTGGATGCGGTGGATGGCGTCCTGGCGGACGGCACGCCCATCACCCTGATCGTCCCCGATGGCGTCCTCAAGACAGTCCTCCCGTTCACCATCCCGGGGAGCGGCGCGGTGAGCGTGACGCTCGACTTCGACTTGGCAAGTTCCATCCACGCCGCGGGCGGGACCTGGATTTTCCGTCCCGTCCTCGGGGCAATCCAGGTGACCTGAGCCCGCGATTGTCGGTGGGGTCGACGCCTCTCCGTCGGCCTCGAGGCCAAGCCCGACGACGAAGAAACCAAGCTAGGGACTCTACGTGTGGCGGGCGGCACTCCGCCCCGCCGTCACTCCCCATACCGGCGTTGCCGCATCTGGTATGACCGTAACGCCCGGAGGAAGTCGATTTTCCGGAAACCGGGCCAGTAGACGTCGACGAAATACAGCTCCGCGTAGGCGAGTTGCCACAGCAGGAAGTTCGAGATGCGCTCTTCGCCGCTCGTGCGCAGGACCAAATCCGGATCCGGGAGGTCGGCCGTGTATAACCGTTTCGAGAAGAACTTCTCGTCGACGTCGGCCGGGTCCACCTTGCCGGCCTGCGCGTCGCGGACGACATTGCGGATCGCCAAGAGGATTTCCTCCCGACCACCGTACGCGACCGCGACATTGAACCGGTACTGGTCGTAGTCCTTGGTCCGTGCCTCCGCATACTCGATTGCATCGATTACTTCCGCGGGAAGGAGCTCGCGGTTCCCGAACACGGTCACGCGGATCTTGTGCCGATGGACCCGTTCGTCATCGCCGACCTTGCGGAAATTCTCCGCGAACAGGTGCATGAGATGTTGGACTTCTTCGCTCTCGCGGCGGATGTTTTCCGTGGAGAACGCATAGACCGTGAGGATGCGGACCCCGACGTCGAGGCACCATTCGAGCACCTCCTCCAGCTTGTCGCGGCCCTTCGTGTGGCCATCGAGGACGTTGCCCAGACCGATCTCCCGCGCGAACCGGCGGTTCCCGTCCATGATGATCGCGACGTGCCGGGGGACCGCGGCCTGCTTGACCTGATGGAGGAGGCGACGCTCGTACGCTTGGTAGGCGGCGTCGCTGATGATTTTCGAGATGTCCGTCGGCATCGACGAACACCGCACGAGTGGGACCGACCTATTTATCCATTCGCGGGAACGCCGCCGCCAGACGCCTCGGGCGGCGGATTCGTAGCTGCGGACGAAGCAGTTTCGCGCATCTCGGCCGCAAAATTATTTAAGGACGGTGCTCGGTTGGTCCCACCGTTCCATTCATCCCGTCGGCGTGATTTAGTGGCCTTATCGATGAAATTGGTCGAGTATCAGGACCTTTACCGCAAGCTCGCGACCCCGGAGGACATCGACTTCCTCGCGGAGAACGCCGGGTACGACAAGGAACTTCTCCTCGTGATCTACACGCAGCGCGTCGTACGCGAGACGACGAAGAAGTTCTACCGCGTGAAGGCGCAGGCCCGTCGGCTGGCGTTCATGTGGCAGAACGGAGAGAGCCTCCTCGAGATTGCGCGCAAGTTCGAGTTCCCGCCGATCTTGACCGCCCTGATGGTCCTCGAGCAACGGAAAATTTCCCGGAAGCAGTTCTGGAAGATGATCAACGATCTTGCCAGCGTCAAGGACCGCCGTCTCAGTCGGGAGCTCGAGGACGTGAATCGCACGGACATCGTCTACTCCCCCGAGGGCAGCGCCCGTCAATACGCACGCGGACGGTGGGGGGAGGCAAAGCTCCACACCTGGCTTGACGCCCGCGGGCTCGTGTACGAGACGGAGAAGGATCTTCGCGCGAAGTACGACAAGACGCCCGACATCTTGTTGCACAAGCCTCTCGAGATGAACGGTTCGAGGAAGTACTGGATCGAGTCGAAAGCGACGTTCGGAGACCCCTACGAAATTCGGCGCCACCTCCGGAAGCAGCTCCAACCGTACAGTGACCTGTTTGGCGACGGGGCCGTCGTCTACTGGTTCGGCCACGTGGACGATCAACAGTACGAACTGCCGGTGGGGGTTGACATCGTCAGCCCGCAGTTTTTCGAGACGCCACCGGTTCCGTTCCCATATGTGCCCGTCGGCGAGACTCCGCTCGAGGAAGCGCCGCTCCAACCCGGCGCGGTCGGTCTCCGTGAGTAGCCGCCGAAAACGTTTAAGGTCTCTCGTCGCATCGTCGCTGTGGTGCCGGAAGAAGAAGTCGTCCGGGTCCGCATGCCGCGGGGGAAAGACGGCGAAATTCTCGGAATCGCGGACCAACTCCTGGGAGCGTCGCGGATTCGCGTGATGTGCCAGGACGGGAAAAGCCGGCTCGGTCGGATCCCCGGGAAGCTGAAGAAGCGGATGTGGATCCGGGAGGGCGATCTCCTCGTCGTCAAGGTGTGGCAGTTCCAAGACGAAAAATGTGACATCCGCCACCGCTACACGAAGACGGAGTCGACCTACATGAGCCGCCGCGGCCTCATCCCCAAAGCGATCAATATCTTCTGACAGTCCACAAAGCTCTTAGTCGGGCGGATCGTTCGTTTCGCAGGTCATGATTGACGAGCGACGCATGCGAGGCTTGGAGGCTCAGGTCGACGCACTGCGGACGAAGGAGAAAGACTCGGACACCCGCAAGACCTACGACGAGGTCTTCGACCACGCCGCCCTCCTGACGATTGCCCAGCTGATCACGGACGGGGTCCTCTCAACCCTTGACTACCCGGTGAGCACGGGGAAGGAGGCGAACGTCTTCCACGCGACGGGCCCCGATCGGCGCGCGAAGGCGGTGAAGATTTACCGGATCGCGACCGCGACGTTCCGGAACATCGCCGTGTACATCGAGGGCGATCCGCGCTTTAAGAAAGTGAAGCGGGCGACGAGACCCACGCTCCTGGCCTGGGCCCAGAAGGAATACAAGAACCTCGTCCGGATGGGGGACGCCGGTGTGCGTGTGCCGAACCCGGAACGGGTGCTCGACAACGTCCTAGTGATGGAGTACATCGGGGACGAGACCCAGCCTGCGCCGTCCCTCCGCGAGATCGCCCTGGAGGACCCACACGCCGTCTTCAATGATGTCGTGGCGAACATGCGCGGAATCCGGGAGTCGGAACTCGTGCACGCGGATTTGAGCGAATACAACCTCTTGTGGTGGGCCGGGCAAGTCGTCGTCATCGATGTTGGACAAGCGGTCACCCTGGACCACCCGCGGGCGGCGGAGTGGTTCAAGAGGGACGTTGCGAACGTGGCGCGGTTCTTCAAGCGCCGGCGCGTCGACGTGACCCCGGCGACCCTCGAGCGAGCGATCTTGGAAGGATGAGATGCTTTACGCGCGAATTTCCGCGGAACGCATCGGCGTACTGATCGGGTCCGAAGGCACGACGAAAGACCGCCTACAGAAGGCCACCGGGACGCGAATCGCCGTGGACTCCACGAACGGCGAGGTCACGATCGACGAGTCGACGGCGAACGATCCGGTCTTGGCCCTGAAGGCCCGCGACATCGTCCATGCGATGGCGCGCGGGTTCTCCGAAGATCGGGCGTTCCGACTCCTCGACGAGGACGCCTACTTGGAGATCCTCGACATCAAAGAGTTCGCGCACTCCAAGAATCGCGTGTCCCAGATTCGCGGTCGGTTGATTGGAACTCGGGGCAAGACGCGTCGGCTGATCGAGGAGCTCACGGGGGTCGAGGTCAGTGTGTGGGGGCACACGATCGCGCTGATTGGCGGATCGTTCGAGATGGCGATCGCACGGGAGGCGGTCTTCATGCTCCTCCGCGGCAGCGAGCACAAGACCGTGTACCGGTTCCTCGAGCGGAAGCGGGCCGACCTCAAGGTCTACCAAATGGGCTTCTGACGTTCCCCAGGGAAACGAGCCGCGAAGATTGTTATAGGCGCACCGGACTACCGCGGCGGAGTCCCACATGCCGAAGCATGTTTACCTGTTTGAAGAAGGCACCGCCTCGATGCGGGATCTCCTCGGCGGCAAAGGAGCCGGCCTCGCCGAGATGACGCGTCTTGGGCTCGCCGTCCCGCCCGGCTTCACGATTACGACGAAGGCGTGCAACGCGTACAGTAAGTCGGGGCGCTTTCCGCCCGGGATGTGGAAGCAGGCCGACGCCGCGCTCTCTCAGGTCGAGTCCAAAGGGGGTCGTCGGTTTGGGGACCCCGCGAACCCGCTGTTGGTTTCCGTTCGGTCCGGTGCGAAAATCTCGATGCCCGGGATGATGGACACGGTCCTGAACATCGGACTGAACGACTCGACCGTCGAGGCTCTCGCCCAGATGTCGAACGAACGGTTCGCCTGGGATGCGTATCGGCGACTCTTGTCGATGTACGGTCGGATTGTGAAGGAGATCGACACTCGCAAGTTCGAAGCGATCTTGGAACGCCACAAAGAGAAAACCGCAGCCCGCAAAGACACCGACCTAGGCCCAGGCGCGCTGAAAGCGATCGTAGCGGATTTCAAGGAATTGTACCGCCACGAGGTCGGCGAGGAATTCCCTTCGGACGTGAAACAGCAACTGCGGGAATCCGTGGCGGCCATCTTCCGATCTTGGAACGGGAAGCGGGCGGTGGACTACCGGACCTTCAACAAGATCCCGCACACGCTCGGGACCGCCGCGAACATCCAGATGATGGTGTTCGGCAACATGGGGCCCGACTCCGGAACGGGGGTTGCGTTCACCCGGAACCAAGTGACGGGCGCGAAAGAACTGTATGGGGAATACCTCCCGAACGCCCAGGGGGAGGACGTCGTCGCGGGAATCCGAACCCCGATGAAAGTCGCGGAGCTTCGAGGCAGTTACCCGGAGATCTACGCCGACCTCTCACGCGTCGCGGAGCGGCTTGAGAACCATTTCCGAGAGGCGCAAGACATCGAGTTCACCGTCGAGCGGGGGACGCTGTGGATCCTCCAGACCCGGGCCGCCAACCCTCCCGCCCGGGCCGCCGTGCGGATCGCCCTCGACATGGTGGGAGAGCACCTGGTTACGAAGCAGGAGGCCCTCCTCCGTGTCAAACCGGATCATGTGGTTCAACTGCTCCTCCCGCAGTTCGACGAAACGGCAAAGACCGAGGCGAGGCGGGCGGGCCAATTACTCGCGATAGGCCTGAACGCGTCCCCCGGTGCCGCGATGGGCGTCGTGGCCTTCGATCCCGACGAGGCCGAGAGGATCGGCCGGGGCGAGGGAAAGCCGGTCATCCTCGTGCGGGTCGAGACCTCCCCGGACGACGTACATGGAATCCTTCATTCGAAAGGCGTCCTCACCGCGCGTGGCGGTGCCACGAGCCATGCGGCCGTCGTGACCCGGGGCCTCGGCATCCCGTGCGTTGCCGGCTGCGAGGCAATCCAGGTCGACTACGACGCGGCCGAATTCCGCGTCGGGGACAAGGTCGTTCGTCGCGGCGAACATCTCGCGATCGACGGCAGCACGGGCGAGGTCTTCGCGGGAGCGATTCGGACGATCGCCCCGGACTTCGAGCGAGAGGCCGATCTGCAGACCCTGCTCGGCTGGGCCGACGAGGAACGGGCGCTGCAGGTGTGGGCGAACGCCGACTATCCGCGAGACGCGGCGCGGGCGCGGAAGTTTGGCGCCCAAGGCATCGGCCTCGACCGCACGGAACACATGTTCATGGAAACCGATCGACTGCCGATCGTCCACGAGATGATCCTTGCCGCCCCTGCGTACCGGAAGGCCCGGCGGCAACGCGAGGCGGTGGCAGGCCAGTTGGACACCGCCTCGGGCGATCGGCGGCGCGACCTCGAGGGGCGGCTCGCCGAACTCGACTCTCGCCTCGAGGATCTCTCGAGGCGGTACCTCGGATCCCTCGAGCGCATCGGCCAAATGCAGCGGGACGACTTCGTCGGAATCCTGAGGGAAATGGCCGGACTCCCCGTGATCATCCGCCTGATCGATCCTCCGCTCCATGAGTTCCTGCCGCGGTACGAGACCTTGCTCGTCCAGGTGACGAAGCTGAGAATCGCGCGCGAGGACCCCGAGGCGTTCGTCCGCGCCGCAACCGCCGAGGAGGACCGGGCGCTCCTCGCGGAAGCCCGGAAGGCCGGCGGCTCGGATCTCACTCGAGGGATCCAGGCGCTCTTGCCGAGGAAGGAGCGTCTCCTCGAAGCCGTCAAGCTCTCCCGCGAGGCCAACCCGATGCTCGGACTTCGGGGCTGTCGCCTCGGCATCATGTTTCCCGAGATCACCCGGATGCAAGTCCGCGCGATCTTCGAGGCGGCATGTCGCCTCCAGAGGGAAGGCGTCGATGTCCGGCCGGAAATCATGATCCCGTTGGTCGGCCTCTCGGAGGAGTTGCGGGTCGAGCGGGAGGCGCTCGAAGCGGAGGCGAAGAGCGTCATGGAGCGGGAGGGCGTTTCGGTCGCCTACAAGTTCGGCACCATGATCGAGATCCCGAGGGCCGCCCTCGTCGCCGACGAGATCGCCCGGCACGCGGAGTTCTTCTCGTTCGGGACGAACGACCTCACGCAAACGACGATGGGGTATAGCCGCGACGACGCGGAGGCCAAGTTCCTGCTCGACTACATCGAGGAGGGCATCCTGCCGAACAACCCGTTCCAGACGATTGACCGCGAGGGCGTGGGCCAGCTGATGCGGATGTGCGTCCAGCGCGGGCGCAAAGTCCGCCCGAATCTCGAGATCGGGATTTGCGGCGAGCACGGCGGGGACCCGGCGAGCATCGACTTGTGCCACGAGCTCGGCCTCAACTACGTCTCGTGCTCGCCGTTCCGCGTGCCCGTGGCCCGCCTCGCGGCCGCCCATGCAACGCTGCGACGCAAGATGCCCGCGTCCGAGGACCGCTGACCCGAGGCCTCGGCATGGCGGACTTGGCGACCTCTCCGTACTTTCTCCTTATCCTGCTCGTCGCCGCGTTTGCACTCCCGCTCGTCTACCTCGTGTGGATCCGGAACTCCGTTCGGTCCGGCCGGGAGCCCTGGTCCACGGTCCTGAAGGCGTTCTCGTGGGGCGCGGTGCTCAGCGTGATCATCGCCTTGGTCCTCAGCCTCGTGTTCATCCTGATTCTCAATCAAATCGGGCCCTTGAACGACTTCTTCGCCCGCCGATTCGGGGACCCGACCACCGCGATCGGAGTCCTCGTCGTCGCCCCGATCGTCGAGGAAGCCGCGAAAGGCGTCGGAGCGACCGCGGGTCGTCCCCAGACCCAGTCGAAGGCGGACGGCCTGGTCTACGGCGCGGCCGCGGGCCTCGGATTCTCCGCGATGGAGAACTTGTTCTACGCGCTCGCGGCGCTGTTTGTCGCCGGCGTCGGTCCGTCCGGCTCCCTCATCGTGGTCGGGGTGCGATCCTTTTCCTCCTCGTTCCTCCACGCGAGTTCAACCGCGGTTTTCGGGTACGGGCTTGCGAAGGCTTGGCTCACCAAGCGACCGTGGGCGATCTTGCCGTTCTACTTCGTCGCAGTCGGCATGCACGCGACGTTCAACTTCTTCTCGACCCTCGCGCTCACGTATTCGGATCAAAACAACATCGTGGGCGAAGCCCTTGCGTTCGTCGCGGCGGTGACTTTCGCGATCGTCGCATTCTCTGTCGTGCGGTTGAGGCTCGCGTCGGGGCGGCCTGCGTCGCGGTAAGGCGAGCCGCTCACGAAATCGTTATTTACGCCGGACCGCGTGCAGACCGGCGCATGCGGTTTCGCTTCGAGATGGATGGGGAAGCCTACTCGAAAAATAAGGAGTCCTTCAAACGGATTCTCGCGAAGCACGGCTTGCGGTGGAAGGGCTCTCTCGAGCGGCCGTTCTGGGCGAGCGGGAGCGAGCGCGTGACGGCCGTCTTCGATCGGGACCGGGAGAAGGACGTCCTGCGGAACGCGATTCTCCTGTGGGAGAGCGTGAAGAAGTCGACCCTCCTGGAGGAGCTGAAAGGTTGGGCCTGGGAGGTTGGCGCGAACGTCTCGGAGGATCGGTCGCCCTCTGCGGAGGAGGTCACGGACGACGTTGAACGGGCGCTCCGGAACTGGGACCTTATCTGGAAACCGAACGTGGACCTCTTGCGGGCGCAGGGGCGGCCCACGACGTGGATTGAAGCGGACGTGAAGCGCTGGAAGCAGCGACGACTCGAGCGGCGCCGCGAGCTCATGGGCCAGGCGATGGACTAGAACGCGGCTTTGGATTGAACTTCGAGCGCATCAAAGCAATCGAAGCAGTAGCCTTGACGGCGATCCTCCGGAAGCAGCACGATTCGGGTGTGGCACTTCCGACACCGGCCCTCGCGGTCCCCCCCGTCCGAAATCCGCCGCGTATCCGGTCGAATCTTCCATGAAATTGTACCCGCCCCCCCGAGGCGAACCCCGCCGCGGCACGGAGCCTCCGGACTCTATAAAAACGTTGTGCGGCGGGGCGACACGGAACCCGACGGCGGTTTAATGTGGACTCCGCTTGTTGTCGTCGCACGTGCTCGCGGGTTTCGTCACCTTCGAGGGAATCGACGGTGCGGGGAAGACGACGGTCAGCCGTCTCGTGGCGGAATTCCTTCAAGCGAAAGGACATGCGATCTTCCTCACGAGCGAACCGACGAAGACGTGGCTCGGCGACGCGGTGCGACGAGCCTGCGATGACGATGTCGGTGCCGTGGCGGAGTCGTTTCTTTTCCTCGCGGACCGCGCCGCACACGTGGACGAGATCCGCTCCCACCTCGAGAACGGTGACCTCGTCCTCTGTGACCGCTACGCGGATTCGACGTACGCATACCAAGGGGCCCGTCTCAAAGGGATCGTCAGGGACCCAATCCGATTTCTGCAGCAAGCGAGCAAGGGGTGGACGCTCGAGCCCGACCTCACGGTCTTCCTCCGCGTCACGCCGGCCTTGGGGCTGAAGCGTATCCAGGGCCGTCCAACCCGGATCCGGTTCGAGGAGCTCCCCTTCCTCAAGGAAGTTGCCGCGAACTACGATCGCCTCTCCCGGTCCCGCCGGTTCGTCGTCCTCGATGGGGCCCGGACCGCGGAGGTCGTGGCGCGGGAAGCGACGATGGCGATTGAGAACCGCCTCACGCCGCGGCGGAGACGCGGAGCGGGTAACCCGCCATGAGGAGCGTCCTCACGAGAAACGCCCGGGCGAAAAGTTTGGCAGACTCGAGGTTCCCACGCTGAAGCTCAACGAGGAATGCCTTGCCGAAAACAAGCTGAAGACTGGCGTCCGGTCCCGCCATGCGAACGGAGATTACCCGGAGATGGGCTTGAACACGCGACTCGAGAATATCACGCGAGATTATCATTTCGCCGTCCAGCAACTCTACGCGTGCTGGACAAACCTATTTATTTGCTCGGTCATTTATCGCGCCGCGCATGGGATGCACGCATGGAGTCCGCCGGTCATTCTAGGGCCTCGAGCCACCACCATGGCGATGGATTTGTCGGCGTCATCTATGGCGACATCGGCACGACGTCCTTCCGCTTCTCCGTCGTCGAACCGGTCGAGCGGAACGAGTTCGTGCAGGTCGAACACGAGACATGCGGGACCGTCCTCGGGCGCGTGGACGAGGTCGAGCGGAAGACGGACCTGTCCCTAGACCGCGCACAGGTCCTGGGGGACGGCGAGCCGGTGGACATCGAAGAGCGGGTGTCCGCGCAAGTGAGCGTGATCGGCTACCGGGACGACCGCGGGCTGCTTCAGGTCCCGCGGACGCCGTTCCGCGCGGGCGGAGCCGTGTCCAAGGGGGAGACCACCACGATCCAGGAAGTCATCGGCCTTACGGAGGACAAGAAACACGGTGCCTACGTGGGCTTGCTCGCGGGCCACGACGTCCCTGTCTACCTCGACATCAATGCGATGGTCCAGAAGCACGTCTCGATCGTCGCGAAGACGGGCGGCGGGAAGTCATACATCGCGGGCGTCCTCATCGAGGAACTGATGAAGCACCACGTGACGTGCGTGATCCTTGACCCTCACGGGGAGTACGCCTCGCTCCGCGAGAAGGGGAAGCACGCGGAGGGAGCCGCTCGATTTCACGTGGATCCACGGGGATATGGAGACGCCATCCAAGTCTTCTCCCCGGACACGAAGATCAACACCGGCTGTCGTCCCCTGAAGTTCACACTGAGCAACCTGGACGCGCGGGACATCCTGTCCCTGACGGGCTCCGCGAGGGTCCGCATCCACCTGACCGCCCTCCGCAAGGCGCTCGACCTACTCCGACAAGCCGCGAAAGACTACACCATCCGCGACATCATCCGCGTCCTCGAGCGGGAGGACGATCCGCAGAACGCGTCCTTGGTCGACGAGCTGGAATACCTGAGCGAAGTCGAGATCTTCGCGAAGGAGGGGACGCGGATCGACGAGCTCGTCCTCAAGGGCAAGACGACGATCATCAACTTGAAAGGCGTCCCGCCGGACATCCAGGAACTCGTCGTGAACCGCCTCGCGACGGCAATGTTCGAGCTGCGGAAAGTCGGGCGAATCCCGCCGATGATGCTCGTCGTCGAGGAGTCGCACAACTTCTGCCCCCAGGTAGGCCAGGTCGCCTCCTCGAAGATCTTCCGGACGCTCGCCTCGGAGGGGCGCAAGTTCGGTCTGGGACTCGTCGTGATCACGCAGCGGGCCGCGAAGGTGGACAAGAACGTGCTCAGCCAGTGCAACACACAGATCATCCTGAAGGTCACGAACCCGAACGACCTGAAGGCGATCATCGCGAGCGTCGAGGGCCTGACGACCGCGATGGCGGAGGAGATCTCGCGCCTCCCGATCGGGGTCGCGATCATGACGGGTGGCGGCCTTCAGATGCCGCTCATGGTCGAGGTCCGTCCGCGGGAAACGAGGCACGGCGGCGAGAGCGTCAAGGTCATCGAGGACTGAGCCGGAAGCAAGAAAGCCTTTGGTGGGACCGTGACATCACCGGGCGTGCGTCTCCGCGAGCTCGTCGAAAAGGACATCGCCCTCACGGAGAAGGCGCTCGCGAAGGCCGCGATTGCGCCGCCTCAGCGTTCCCACCTGCGCAAAATCGCGGAGGACTTCGTCGAGATGGCGCGCGCGTACTATGAGGACGCGAAACACTTCCGGGAGAAGGGGGAACTCGAGAAAGCACTCGCGAACGTGAACTACGCGCATGGGTGGCTCGACGCCGGCGCACGACTCGGGTTGTTTGACGTCGGCGGTGACGATCAGCTCTTCACGTTGAGCGAGTGATTAGAGAACGCGCGCGCCCTCGTTGTCGACCTCGCACCGAAGCAGGGTCCCGAACTTCAGGTACAGGGTCGCGAGCTGTTCCCGGTTCCCCGTCGCGAAGACGGAGTTGCCGAGCATCGCCATCGTCGCCCGTCCGAACATCCGGCTCGCCCGAATCACTTCGAGGACCGTCTTGTTGGCCAGGCCCGATTCTTCCGCGAACCGCGCCCCCAACGCAAAGAGGCGCTCGAGCGAAGGCCCTTTCGCGAACTCTTCGACGCACGCGTTCCCTGCGCGGTTGATTCCCGCGACTTTCTTCGCGTCCCGGATCACGGACCGCGTCGGGATCTCCGGGCCGAGGACCGCCAAAAGCAGGTCCGCTTCAACCGGTATCTTCCGTACCTCTCCGTGGCCGGGCGCACCTGGTTTCCAGCGGAGGTCCATCCCGCCCAGGGACGCGGGCACGACATCCCCAAGGCCCGTCCCGCATTCGACCTCCGCCTCGTGGGCGATTGTGACGAGTTCCTCTCGGGGCGTTCCCCGCTCGAGCGCATCATCCAAGGCGAGGGCTGTGCTGAGCGCGCCCGCCGCGCTCACGCCGAATCCCTGGGAAACCGGCAGGGGGGACTCGCTCAAGATCTTCACCTCGAACGAGCCGTCGCGAAGGATTTTGTCCGCCACCGCCTGCGTGACATCCGCCTTCTGGCGCCTTCCGTTCACCAAGATGTCGATCGAGGTTCGCGGGGCCTCGCGGACGCGGGCAACGGTGCGCACCCCGAGGCTCAGACACAGTCCGGCGCCGCGCGACCCCTTCTTCCGAGGGTCCGGATCCTCGACGACCTCGAAGAACGCCGTCACGTGCCCAGGGCAGAACGCCTCACTCTCGGACACCATGGAGGACCGCCCGCCAGACGCGCTCCGCCGCAAGGGCTTTCGAGCCTTCGAAGGCATCCGATTCCCCCTTGCGGTCAAAGATCGTGACGGACGTCGTGTCCCCCTTCACCTTCGAGATGTCGTTCGCGACGACGAGGTCCAAGTCGGCCTCCTTCACGAGCGCCATCGCCCGCGCCTTGAGTTCTGCGCTCGTGACGCCCGCTTCGGCTTTGAAGCCGACGAGGACCTTCCGTGTGCCTTTGCGGAACCGATCGAGGATCTTCGGTGTCGGTTCGAGGTCGAGCGTGAGGCCACCTTCCCGACTCGAAATCTTGCCCTTCGCCTTCTTCGAGGGGGTGAAGTCCGAGACCGCAGCCGGGACAACGCAGACGTCGGCGTCCACCTTCTCCGCCATCGCCGCGAGGTCGGCGGTGGTCGCGAACGATGTGTACGGAAGCCACGTCGGGACCGGCGTCTCGTGACGTCCAAGCCACAGTTCGACCTCCGCGCCGTGCTCGAACGCGACTTTCGCCAACTCGATCCCCGTCCCGCCCGTCGAGCGGTTCGTGACGATTCGGATGTCGTCGATCGGCTCGATCGTCGCGCCGGTTACCACGAGGACGTGCATCCCCGCCAGGTCCCTTGGGCCGAGGCGGCGGATCACGCGGGCTGCGATCGTCTCGACATCGGCCATTTTCGCCTTGTCCTCCTCCCGCCTCGGATCGATGAATTCGATGCCGATTTCTTTGAGGCGTCGGAAGTTAGCTACGACGGTGGGGTTGTCCATCATCGATTCGTGGGCCGCCGGGGCCACGAGGACCGGAATCCCGGATCCGAGGGCGTTCACGGCGTACGTCGTCACCGTGGTATCGTCGATTCCGTGGGCGATCTTGCCGATCGTGTTCGAAGTGCACGGAGCGATCAGGAGCAGGTCCGCCTTCCCGTCACGACCGCACATCTCGAGATATTCCATCGCGCCCGTGATGGCGGTGACAACGGGGTGGCCGGTCGCGTACTGGAGCGCGTTTGGATGGATGATCTCCGCGGCCGAGCGCGAGAGGACCGCGTAGACCTCGGCCCCGTGCCGGATGAGCTCGTGGGCGAGCTTCACGGTTTCAACGGCGGCAATGCTCCCGGTGACCCCGAGGACGATCGTCTTGCCCTGGAGCTTGAGGCTCCTGGCCCCCCGCAGCCGTTCCGCCGGATGCATTGTCGTGAAAAGCCGTCCTGCTCGATATATAGGTATGGTCACCGGTCCAACGGACGGGTCCGATTCGAACCGTCCGGCGGTCGGGGTCGGCGTTCGGGAAGGTTTAAGCGCCATCATGACGAGTCTCGGGACGGAGACGCCTTGTGCAGCCGTACTCGGAACCGCCTCCGCCGGTGCCGCCTCCGATGATGGGGGCGCCGCGACAAATGGCCCGAGGGATTTCTGGCCACACCGTCATGCTGCTGGCGGGTGTGGTGATCGGCATCCTCGTGTTCGTCGGGCTGTTGTCCCTTCATGCCGCATTCCTCATCCCGCCCCCCGGCGCTGCTCCGCCGAGCGACTACACGAACCTGATCCGGACCTTGGGTTGGACCGCCGTTGTCTCGATGGACCTCGCGGTCTCCCTCACCGTGATGCTCGCCTGGGTCGTCGGCGCGGCGCGGTCGGACGTGCCAGACGCATCCCGTCGGGGCATCTTCATCTTCGCCACGGTCTTCCTGGCGATTTGGATCATCGTCGGATCTCCGTTCCCAATCTTCGGCCGATTTCTCTGAGGCGGTTTCGCGGAGTCAACCTTTAATCCGCTTCGCCAGTTAGCCCCGCCGCTTCCATGGACTACCAGGCCACGCTCGAGCATCTGTACCGCCTCGAGCGGTTCGGGATCAAGCTCGGCTTGGAGAACATCCGGCGGCTGCTGTCGCTCCTCGGCGATCCCCATCGCGGCTTGAAGGTCCTCCACGTCACCGGGACGAACGGCAAAGGTTCCGTATGCGCCTACGCCGCGGCCGTGTTTCGGGCCGCGGGATACCACGTCGGGCTCTATACGTCCCCCCATCTCGTCCGATTCAACGAGCGAATCCAGGTGGACGGCGAGCAGATCACGGACGACGCGGTCCTCGGGCTGTGGTCCGGGATGCAGCCCGCGATTCACGCGATGACCGCTGCCCGGGCGATTGACCACCCCACCTTCTTCGAGGTCACCACGGCGATGGCCTTCGAATACTTCCGCGAACGCAAGGTGGACGTCGCGGTCGTGGAGGTCGGCATGGGCGGACGGATGGACGCCACGAACGTCGTCGACGGCCTCGTGTCGGTCATCACGCGGGTGGACTTGGAGCACACGGAGCACCTGGGAAAGACCGTGGAACGGATCGCGCGGGAGAAGGCGGGGATCATCAAGCGCTCGTCCCGGGCCGTGACGGTGGACCAGGCGGCTCTTCCGGTGATCGAGGCCCGGTGCCGCGAGGTCCACGCGCCGCTCACGGTCCTCGGACGGGACGTCCACGCGGAGCGAATCGCGGGCGACCTTCGAGGCCAGCGCGTCCGGGTCCGCGGATCGTTCGGATCCCTGGAACTCGGAACGCCGTTACTCGGTTCGTTCCAGATCGAAAACTTGGGCCTCGCGGTGGCCGCCCTCGTGGAGATGCGCCCCGCGGGTTTCACGATCCCCGAGGAGGCGATCCGATCGGGCACCGCGTCGGTCCGTTGGCCTGCGCGGTTCGAAATCGTGCGGACGTCCCCTCTCGTCCTGGTCGACGGCGCCCACAACCGCCCCGCCGCAGAGGCGCTCGCCGCAGCGATGGCGGAGACGTTCCCCGATCGAAAGGCGCTCTTGGTTACGGGCATCTTGAACGACAAAGACCTGGCCGGGATGGGGGCGGCCCTCGGTCCGATTGCCGCGAGGGTGTACGCGTGTCGACCGAAAACCCATCGGGCGTACGACGCGGAAGAGGTCGCGACCGCGTTCCGTCCATACGCGGACTCGGTCGCCACTCCCTCCGTCCGCGAGGCGATCGATGCGGCGCTCGCCGCGGCCCGTCCCGACGATATCGTCCTCATCACGGGCTCGATTTACACCGCGGGGGAGGCCCTTGACCACCTCGGTATCCGCCCGTAACCGAATCGGCTTCATCATGCGGGACCTCTCCCGGCGCTACCTCCCGGCGGGGGACTTGCATGAGGGGGAGACCGCCCTCGCGAAAATCGTCGCGGAGACCGAGGATCCGTTCTCGGTCCTCATCTCGACGATTCTCTCGCAACGCACGCGCGACGAGATGACGGAGCGGGCCTCGAAGCAGCTCTTTGCAAAGTACAGCACCCCGGGGGCGATTGCCAACGCGGACCGAGTCGACTTGGAACGGCTCATCAAACCCGTGGGATTCTACCGGCAGAAGGCCGTTCAGATCCAGAGGGTGAGCCGCGTCCTACTCGACCGGCACGAGGGCCGTGTTCCGCGGACGTATGAGGAGCTGATCGAGCTCCCGCAGGTGGGGCCGAAGACCGCGAACTGTGTGCTCGTGTACGGGTACGGCGAGGCGAGGATTCCCGTCGACACCCACGTTCACCGGATCAGCAACCGACTCGGGCTCGTACGCACGCGGAAGCCGGAACAAACGGAGAAAGCGCTCATGCGGGTCTTTCCACGCGACCTCTGGCTCCACGTGAACGAACTCTTCATCCGGTTCGGCAAGGAAATCTGCCGGCCCATTGGTCCGCGGTGCGAGGCGTGCTCGTTCCGATCGTTCTGCCGCTACTACCGAACCGTCGCAGGTCCCAGGCGTGCCGCGCAGCGCCGTCGACGGAAACGAACGTCGCGACGCACCTAGCGGTTCTCGCGGAACTCGAGCTCCGGGGTACCCGAGTCGACCCGTCCTCTTGTTCAGAATCGTCGATGCCGGGAATGCGAACGACGCGGGCAGCTTGATATCCGCCCGTTTCCGTTCGGGGTGCGATGCGGATCGACCTCATGGAGATTCTTCCCGTCACCCTTCAACGGAAGGAACCCTTCGCGATTGCCCGGGGTTCGTCGGACATTGCAGAGATCATCTTCGTCGCGGTCCACTCGGGGCGACGAACGGGACACGGCTGTGCCGCTCCGAGCGAGGTGACCCGCGAGAACATCCATTCGGTCACGAACGCACTGCAGTTCATTGCCCGGGCCCTCTCCGGCGTGGAGTTCGAGAGACCCGGGTCGATCGTCGACCGGATGGACCGGGCCACGCAAGGGAGCCCCAGCGCAAAGGCCGCCGTGGACATGGCGATCTACGATCTCCTCGCCCAGGCGGCCGGCTTGCCCCTCTACGCATACCTCGGTGGCCGTCTAGACCGGTTGCCCACGGACATGACGATCGGCATCATGGACAAGGACGCCGCGGTCGCCCGAGCTCAGCACTGGGTCGCGATGGGCTTCCGCGCGCTCAAGATCAAGGTCGGGCGGGACTGGCGATCGGACGTCAAGCGCGTCAAGGCGGTCCGCGAGGCGGTGGGTCCCGACATTGAGCTTCGGGTGGACGGCAACGAGGGGTACAGTTGGGCCGACGCGCTCTCCTTCGCGCGGCACGCTCAGCGCCTCAACATCGCCTTCTTTGAACAGCCCGTGGCCGTCGGCGACTGGGAAGGGATGCGCGCGTTGACCGAATCGTCTCCGATTCCGATCATGGCGGACGAGATGGCCGTCACCGCGGACGACGTGAAGAAGCTCCGATGGAGCAACGCGACCCGCATGGTGAATCTGAAGCTGATGAAACACGGCGGGATCGCGCGCACGATCGAGGTGAACACGATTTGCGAGTCGGCCGGCTACCCCGCGATGATGGGTTGCAACGGCGAGCCGCAGCTGTCCATCGCGGCGGCGCTTCATCTGGCTCTCGCGACGCGGAACGTGCGCTGGCTCGACCTAGACTCCCACTTCAACCTCCAGTCCGACCCAACGACAGGGTTGCGGTTCGACGGCGGCATGCTCCTCGCGCCAAATCGGCCGGGAATTGGTATCGACGTGACCCTGCCAACATGAGGACGGCGCTCGCGCGGGCGGCTCAAACCGAGGCCGACGTCTCGCCGGCTACTTTCGCTTCCTCTACTTCGCGGACGAGTCGTACGACCGCCGTAACCTTATCGCCTTCGTTCAGGCGCTGGATCCGGACGCCGCGGGCCGCACGACCCGTTTCGCGGATACCGTCGGCCGGGCACCGGATGACGATTCCCCCGACCGTCGTCACGAGAAGTTCGTCCCCCAGCTCCACCTCGAGGACCATGACGACGGGGCTCTTCGCGACCTTCATGTTCGTGGTGACAACGCCTTGGCTTCCACGTCGGGTCTTGCGGTACTCCTTCACTTTCGTTCGCTTCCCGAAACCGCTCTCGAGGACTGTCAAGAGCGTGGTCTCCTCGCTCTTCACGAGGGCCATCGAGACCACCCGATCGTCTTTCCGCAGCCGCATTCCGCGGACGCCAGCGGCGGTTCGCCCCATTGAGCGGACTTCCTTTAGGTTGAATCGGTTCGCGTATCCGCCGGCGGACGCCAGGATCACTTCCTCGTCGCCATCCGCGATCCGCGCTTCGACCAGTTCGTCACTCGGGTTCAATGCGATTGCTCGGATGCCGCGGATGTTCGGCCTCTTGAACGCATCCAGCTGGGTCCGCTTGATCTTCCCGCGTCGCGTCGAAAAGACGATGCTCCGTTCCGGGTCGAACTCCCGAACGGCGATCATATCCAGGATTCGCTCATCGGACGCGAGCCGCGGCAAGAGATTCACGATTGGCTTGCCCTTCGCGTACCGACTCCCGCCAGGAATGCGGTAGGTCTTGAGCCAGTAGCACTGGCCGTTGCTCGTGAAGAAAAGGATGTAGTCGTGGGTCGAGGCCGTGAATAGGTTCACGACGAAGTCTTCCTCCTTCGTCTCCATCCCTGTTACGCCCTTGCCGCCACGCTGTTGCGTGCGGTACATCTGGGGTGGCACTCGCTTGACGTAGCCCGTATTGGTGATCGTGACGACGACGTCTTCCTCCGGGATGAGGTCCTCGATCTCCATCTCATACGCCTGCGCTTCAACGGCCGTCCGCCGGTCATCCCCGAACCTCTCTTTCAGCTCAAGGAGTTCCCCTTTGATGATGTCCAAAATACGCTCGCGAGACGCAAGGATTCCCTCCAAGCCCTCGATCTGCTTCTTCAAGTCAATGAGCTCGCGGCGGAACTTCTCGATCTCAAGTCCCGTTAGTTGCCGCAGGGCCATCGCGAGGATTGCCTTCGCCTGGAGCTCGGACAACAGATAACGGTTGATGAGGCCGGACTCGGCGGCGGCCGCGTCCCGTGCGCGGCGGATGAGCCGGATTACTTCATCGAGATGGTCGACCGCCGTGATGAGGCCCTCGACGATGTGTGCCCGCTCTCGCGCCTTGCGGAGGTCGTACTCCGTCCGGCGTCGGATGATCGTGATTCGGTAGTCGACGTACGACTGCAGACCCTCTTTCAGCGAAAGGACTCTCGGTTGGCCATCGACGAGGGCCAGGTTGATCACGCCGAACGTCTGCTCCATCTGAGTGTGATGGTAGAGCTGATTGAGGACCACGTCCTCGACCGCGTCCCGTTTGAGTTCGAGGACGATTCGCATCCCTTCCCGATCGCTCTCGTCCCGAAGATCCACGACTCCCTCGATTCTCTTTGACTTCACAAGGAGCGCAATGGACTCCACAAGGGCGGCCTTGTTGACCATGTACGGGATTTCCGTGATCACGATCCGGGCCTTGTCGTGCCCTGCCTCTTCGAACTTCGCGGTCGCCCGAATGCGGATGAGGCCCCGGCCGGTCTTGTAGGCTTCTGTGACCCCCTCGGCCCCGTGCAAGATGCCGCCGGTGGGGAAATCGGGACCTCGAATCGGCCCCGCCTCAGGGTTGTACAGATCCTGGAGATCCGCGCTTGGGTTGGTGATGAGGACGATCAGGGCATCGACGACTTCTCGTAGGTTGTGCGGCGGGATGTTCGTCGCCATCCCCACCGCGATGCCGCTCGAGCCGTTCACCAGCAGGTTCGGAAACTTCGCCGGAAGAACCAGGGGCTCTTTCATCGTCCCGTCGAAGTTGTCCATCCACTCGACCGAGTCCTTCTCGATGTCTTGGAGGATTTCTTCCGCGACCTTCGAGAGGCGGCACTCCGTGTACCGCATTGCGGCGGGCTCGTCCTCCGTGCTGCCCCAGTTGCCTTGGCCTTGCACGAGCGGATACCGGAGCGAGAAATCCTGGACCATCCGCGCAAGCGCATCGTAGATTGCTAGGTCGCCGTGCGGGTGGTATCGGCCGAGGCAGTCGCCGACTATGCGCGCCGCCTTCCGCCACTGGCTGGTCGACGAGGCGCCCGTCTCGTTCATCGTGTGGAGGATCCTGCGCTGGACGGGTTTCAATCCGTCCCGCACGTCCGGGAGCGCGCGACCGACGATGACGGACATCGCATAATCGATGTACGAGCGCTCCATCTCCTGCTCGATCGACTGCGGGATCGTCCGCCGAGGCGGTTCTTGAGCCTCTTCCGGCATTCGTCACCTAGATGTCCAGGTTCACGACTTCTCTCGCATGCTCCTGGATGTACTGCCGGCGGGGCTCAACGGCTTCGCCCATCAAGACGGAAAACAGGGCGTCCGCTGCGGCCGCGTCTTCGATCGTGACCTGCTTCAGGAGCCTCCGCTCGGGATCCATGGTGGTCTCCCAAAGCTCCTCGGCATTCATCTCCCCGAGCCCTTTGTATCGCTGGAAGACGAGGCCCTTGTCTCCGAGCCGCTTCACCAGGTCCTCGCGCTGCCGTTCCGTGTACGCGTAGTGGGTTTCTTTCCCCCGCCGAATCTTGTACAGGGGCGGCTGGGCGATGTACACGTAGCCCGCGTCGATCATGGGCCGCATGTAGCGGAAGAAGAGGGTGAGCAGGAGGGTTGTGATGTGCTGGCCGTCCACGTCCGCATCCGCCATTGTGATGATCTTGTGGTAGCGGATCTTCGTGAGGTTGAACTCGTCCCCGATGCCCGCGCCGATCGCGGTGATGAGCGTCCGG
>VBME01000211.1 GCA_005878995.1 Methanobacteriota archaeon
GAGATGCGCACCGTCACCTCATTCGCCCTGGTCGCGCTGATGGCCGCCTGCGCGGCGGGTCCGGGCTACCGCCGGCCCGGGCTCGGCATGCCCGCCGGCTGGCGGCGGACGGCTGCGTCGCAGGACTCGCTGCGCCCGTTCTACGACTCCCTGCGGACCAGCCGCGACACGCTGCTGCCGCCCGGCGCCGACACCGCCCGCGTGCCGTTCGCATACGACACCGCGCTGGGGGGCGCGAGCGGCGACACGGCCGTCGCGCTCAAGTGGCTCGACCTGGTGCAGGATTCGGTGCTGCGGCAGCTCGTGGACACGGCTCTGCAGGACAACCGCGACGTGCGGACCGCCGTCGCGGCGATCGACGAATTCCGCGCGCGGTACCGCGCCACGCGCGGTGCGCTGCTGCCCGAGCTCACCGGCAACGGGGAGGCGGGGCGGAACGAGCTCGTCTTCGGCACCTTCGGGGCGCAGACGTTCGACGTGTACCGGGCCACGGCCGACCTGAGCTGGGAGCTCGATCTGTTGGGTCGGGTGCGCCGCTCCACCCAGGCCGCCCGCGCCGACCTGACCGTGCGCCAGGAGGACCGGCGCGCGCTCGAGCTGTCGCTGATCAGCGACGTGGCGACGGGCTACGTCGACCTGCGGGAGGCGGACCGCAATCTCGAGATCGCACGGCGCACGCTGGCCTCGCGGCAGCTGACGCTGGCGCTCGCCCGGCAGCGGCTCGATCAGGGGCTGATCTCGGAGCTCGACGTGCGGCAGTTCGAGGCCGAGGTCGCGAGCCCGGCGGCGAGCGTCGCCGACTTCGAGCGGCAGGTCGCGCAGCAGGAAAACGCGCTCAGCGTGCTCGTCGGCCGCAACCCCGGGGCGATCGCGCGGGGCCGCTCGCTCACGGAGCTGGCGGCGCGGATCCCGGTCCCCGCCGGGGTGCCGTCCGCGCTACTCGAGCACCGCCCGGACGTCCGGGGTGCGGAGGCGGCCCTGCGCGCCGCCACGGCACGGATCGGCGTGGCGGAAGCGGCCCGGCTCCCTACCTTCGTCATCAGTGGCCAGTACGGCACGCAGAGCACCGAGTTCTCGAAGTGGTTCGGGTCGGGCACGAAGATCTGGCAAGCCTTCGCGGGGGTGTCGGTCCCGCTCTTCACGCAGGGGCGGCCGGGGGGCGAGCAGGTCAACGTGGCGCGGGCACGCGCCGAGCAGGCGCGTTCGCAATACGAGCAGACCGTGCTCGTGGCGGTGCGCGAGGTAGAGGATGCGCTCGTTGGGCTGCGCACGGCCCAGGACCGGGCCGCCGCGCAGCAGCGCCAGGTTGTCGCCTTGCGCCGCGCGCTGGAGCTGGCGAACATGCGCTACCAGAACGGCGTGTCGAGCTACCTCGACGTGCTCGACGCGCAGCGCGGCCTCTTCAGCGCCGAGCTGTCGCTCACCCAGGCGGAGCGGGACCAGCTCGTCGCGGCCGTGCAGCTGTACAAGGCGGTGGGCGCCGGCTGGCCCAGGTCAACCTGAGACCAAGCGGACTGACGCAACCTCAGAGCGAAAGGTGATACCATGCGCTACCTCGCCCTCGTGGGCCGCCTCCTGTACTCGGTCATCTTCCTGGTCAGCGGCCCCTTCCACTTCACCGCGCAATACGCGGGCTACGCGGCGCAGGCGGGCGTGCCCGCGGCGAGCGTGCTCGTCCCTCTCGCCGGTGTGATCTCACTGGCGGGGGCGTTGAGCGTCCTGCTCGGGTACCGCGCCAAGATCGGCGCGTGGCTCCTGGTAGTATTTCTCGTCCCGCGCAGGCGGCCGCGCCGCCCAGCGGCCGCAGAGCCTCTGGTGTTCTCCCTCCTGGGGACCGCGGGGGCAGTCGAGGCAAGGCTCGATGCGGCCGTGCGACCGCTCGGGCTGTCGCTCGCCAAGGCGGGCGTGCTCAGGTTTCTGGCCGAGGCGAAGCAGCCGCTGCTGCTGCACGAGCTGGCGGAGCACGAGGGGTGTGTGCGATCCAACATCACGCAGCTGGTCGACCGGCTCGAGAAGGACGGTCTGGTGCGCCGCCGCAGCGACGCAACCGACCACCGCAGCGTCCGGGCCGTGCTCACCCCGGCCGGCCGGCAGGCCTACGCCAAAGCGGTGCGGGCGCTCGCGCAGGAGCAGCGCGCGATTTTGAGCGCGCTCGACGAGGAGGACGCGGCGCGCCTGCAGAGCGCGTTGCAGGCACTGGCGCGCTGACCGCCGCAAGAGCGGCCCCACGCCGATCGCGCCGGTAGCGCGCCCGCCCGTCGGGCTGCATACTTGCGCGATGCTCGCCGATCCCCTCAGTCGCCGCACCTTCCTTGCCGTCTCCTCGACCGCGTTGGGGGCGGCCTGGCTCGCGGCCGACCCCGCTCTGGTTCGCGCCGCGCTCGACCACGCGGCC
Source organism: Methanobacteriota archaeon (assembly GCA_005878995.1). The sequence goes on from VBME01000211.1 coordinate 2,396, forward strand.
CGCGCCGCCCGCTCCCCCCTCTCCCCCGGCTCCCCCGACCCGGTCCCCTGGGACGTGCTGACGCCAGACCAGGCCGCGGACCTCGACGCCATCGCCGCACAGATCTTTCCCACCGACGACACGCCGGGCGCACGTGAGGCCCGCGTCGTCACCTTCCTGGACCGCTCGCTCGGCACCTGGGCCGCCCAGCAGCGCGAGCCGCTGCTGCACGGTCTGGATGAGTTGAACGGTGAAGTGGAGCGACGCTGGCCGGGCACCCAGCGCTTCGCCAATCTCGCGCCGGAGCGCCAGCTCGAACTGCTGCGCGCGCAGGAACAGACGCCCTTCTTCCAGCAGATGCGCTTCGCCACGCTCGTGGGGATGTTCTCGCTGCCCCCCTACGGCGGCAACGCCGACAAGGCGGGCTGCGTGGTCGGCTCGGGCGCGGCCGGCGGCATCATCGCCAAGGAGCTCGCGACCGCCGGGCTCACGGTCGTCGTGCTCGAGCAGGGGCCCCGCGTCGAGCCTCCGCAGTTCGAGCACGACGAAATCAAGACGCTGTTCCAGAGCGCCCTCCAGAACAACCCGGCCGGGTTCACGTTCCGCAGGACCGCATCGGAGACCGCGAAGCCGGGGCAGATACAGCTCCTCTACCACCGCCTCGTAGGCGGCGGGAGCGTGATGTTCACCGCCAACTACTGGCGCTTCCGCGAGATCGATTTCATCGAGAAGAGCCGCCTCGGTGCGATCTCCGGCACGGGC
>VBME01000212.1 GCA_005878995.1 Methanobacteriota archaeon
TCTACGTCCTCGAGCCCGAGGTGCTCGAGTTCATCCCGCCGGACCAGAAATTCGATTTCGCGAAGGACCTCTTCCCGAAGCTCCTGTCGAAGGGCGTGCCGCTGTACGGGTCCCGCATCAATGGAGTATGGATGGACATCGGGCAACCGCACGATCTCTGGAAGGCGAGCATGGAGGTCGTCCGGCGGGAAGGGAAACCGCTCCGTCGCGCCGGCGTGAAGAGCGAAGGACCCGTGATCTTGGACGACGCCGCGCGGGTCGACGAGGGCGTCACGATTCGCGGGCCCTGTTATGTCGGACCCGGGGCGGTCCTCCGGGCGGGAAGCGTGGTGGACAATGCGTGTCTGTACGAGTCCGCGCGCCTTGAGGGCAAGGCGACCGTCCGGAACAGCATCGTCCTCGAAGGAAGCGTCATCGGCGCGTCCGCGGAGATTCTCGACAGCGTCGTGTCGCGGAACTGCACGATCGAGGAAGGCGCGCGGATCGCGTCGAGCATCATCGGGGACGGGATGACGATCCGGGCCGGATCCCGCCTGGACAATGCGACGGTCTCCCAGCCGCCGTAGGCGCGCCGCGGCCTCGACGCTAGGCGTCTTCGTCGGGTGATGCGAGGACCTCGTAGTGCGAGACGGTCGGCTCGAGTTCGAGGAGGAACTCTTTGTCCTTTGGATAGTAGACCGCGCGGTCGAGATTCGGACCGGCGAAGCGTCGGATCGCTTCGAGCGAGTCCCAAAAGGAAATGAGCAGGAAGTGCGCCCGGTCGCCCTCCGTCCGGCGGAGGACGGTCACGCCGCGGTTCCCCGGGGTCTCGCGGTATTCCTTGAGCCCGCTCTCCTTCAGGTATGCAAAATACGCATCCGCCTTCGAAGACTGGGTCATGCCGTGCCACGTCCTGGCAATCATTTCCTCGCCCCGGACAAAGGCAAGTCGCGGAACCGGATGAATTCGCTGCCAGCGGAGGACAGTCCGCCCTCACCGAATCGGGCCGCCCACTCGCACCGCCCCTCGCTTGATCACGACCTGGACCATGTTCCCGCCGATCCGGTAGCCAAGGTGGCGGTACGACGGCACATCGAGAACGAGGAGGTCGGCCCACTTCCCGCGCTCCAAGCTGCCAACCGCAGATCCCAACCCCACGGCGTGCGCCGCGTTGATTGTCGCAGCGACAATCGCCTGCGCGGGGGAGAGCCCGTTGTGGTGGCACGCCAGCGCGATCGTCAGTTGCTGCGATTCGCACCAGGTGTTCGGATTGAAATCGGTCCCCAGCGCGACGGGGACGCTCGCAGCAACCAGGCGCCGACCGTCCGCGTACGGCAGGCGCGAGGCCAGCGACGTCGCCGGGAGCAAGACCGCGATCACATCGGTCCGCGCGAGTGCCTCGATTCCCTCCGGAGACGTATGAAGAAGATGGTCCGCGGACACGGCGCCGACTTCCGCGGCGACGGATGCACCGCCTGTGTCAGCGAGCTCGTCCGCGTGAATCTTGGCACCGAGACCGGCCGATTTCGCCCGGCCGAGGATCCGTCGTCCTTGGTCGGCGCTGAAGTAACCGTCGTCGACGAAAACATCGCAGAAGGCGGCGAGCCGCTCCTTCGCGACCGCGTCGATCATCTCCCCGGCCACGAGGTCAACATAGGCATCGGGGCGTCCTTCGAATTCGGGAGGAACCGCATGGGCCCCGAGGAAGGTCGGGACGACGTCGACGCCCGCCATTCGGCCCGCTTGCGCCGCGGCCTTCAGGATCTTGAGTTCATCGGCGGTCCGGAGTCCGTATCCGCTCTTCACCTCGACCGTCGTCGTGCCGAAGGCGAGCATGGACCGAAGGCGATTGGCCGCGGCACGCGCGAGATTTTCTTCGTCGGCATTACGCGTCGCCTGCACGGTGTGGAGGATCCCACCTCCACGCGCCGCGATCTCCCGGTAGTCCATCCCTTGAGCTTTCCACTCGACCTCATGCTCGCGGGACCCGGCGAAGACCGCATGCGTGTGCCCGTCGACGAAGCCGGGCAAGACCGTTTTCCCGGTCGCGTCGATCTGCACGGATGCGCGGGGGTGCCGCGCTAGCACATCAGGCGTCGGCCCCACATCGACAATCCGCTCGCCTTCAACGTAGACGGCGCCATCCTCCACGAGGCCGAGATCTCCCGCCGTTTCGCGGCGCCGAGGACCCGGCGGTCCGCGAAGCGTGATGAGCTCCGCGGCGTGGACCACGAGGAACGATTGCGGCGCACTCGCGCGTTCCTCGCGGGTCTCTCGGATCTTGTGCGCCCGGGACGGCTTCATCCGAGGGTCGTCACTCCCGCGGGATCGGATCGCACGATGAACGCCTTTCCCCCCGCGGCGCGAATCGCCGCGGCCGTTTCCTGGGGCCGCTCCGAGAGCGCGACCATGCTTCCGCCGCCTCCCGCGCCCGTCAGCTTCGCCCCGTAACTGGTCGCGCGGGCCGCCGACACGAGCCGGTCGAGCATCGGATGTCCCACACCGAGATCCGTGAGGATCGCATGATTCCGGTCCATCAGCTGCCCCGCGCGGGCGAAATCGTGGCGCCGGAGCGCTTGCACGCCCTCGAGGGTGATCCGGCCGATCTCTCGGACCGCCTCCCGGGCCTTCGGGTCCCGGTCGACCCGTTCCTTCACGTTCGCCACAAGGGGGCCCGTCGCGGCGCTGATTCCGGTGCTGCCCACGACGAAGTCGAGCGGGGGCAGGTCGGTCCGATGAAGGCACCATCGCCGCGAGTCGCGCTCGATTGTCCACAGGAGCCCTTCGCTTGGTTTCGGGAGGACCAAGAGGCTGCCGCCGGCGCTCGCGGTGCTCGTATCGATCGGGCTCGCACGACCTTGGACCTCGTGTTCGACCTCGAACGCTTCCCGCGCGATGCGCTTCGGGTCGATTGCCCCGGCCATTCCGTGCAGCGCCCCCAGAGTGGCTACGGTTACGGCCGCGGAGGAGCCGAGCCCCGCTCCGCTCGGCACCATCGACCGGACTTCGAGCCACAAGGGACCTTGCGCCTTCGCCTTCTGGACCGCGCCCCGCACGTACCGGTATCGGGGCTCATCGAGCGATCCGCCGTCCGCCCTCCACTCGGCGTGCGGGCGCGCGAAGACCTCGGCCCGAAGGTTGATCGCTGTGGCGAGCGCCGGTTCCCCGAAGACGACCGCGTGCTCCCCGAACAGGATTAACTTGCCCGGGGCGGACGCCGACATGTGCGGCGATTCCCCGCTCCGCGACTTAATCCTTGGCCTAGCTGACTTCCGGGCTCCGCGGGAACCTCGTCGGCAGGCGGCTGTACAGCGCAGCGTCGCCCGTCTGCGGTTGGACCTTCTTCAGGGCCGCTTCGAAGTGCCGCTTCTCGATCGCGACTTTCTTCAGGGCCGCTTCGTCGAGGTTCGGATACTTCGTCGCCGTCTCGCGAATCGCGAGCATCGCGGCCTCGTTGCACACCGCCGCGAGCTCCGCGCCCGTGTACTTGTCAGTCCGCCGCGCGACGTCGTCTAGGTCGACGTCCTTCCCGAGCGGCTTCCGACGCGTGTGAATCGCGAGGATCGCCTTGCGCGTCGTGAGATCCGGTGGCGGGATGTAGATGTGCCGATCGAAGCGGCCCGGGCGCAGGAGCGCCGGATCGACGAGGTCCATCCGGTTCGTCGCCGCGATGACCGTGACGTTGTGAAGCTCCTCGAGCCCGTCCATCTCGGTGAGGATCTGGGAAATGACGCGCTCCGTGACCTGGGAGTCCTCGGCGCCGCCGCGGACCGGCGTGATCGCATCGACTTCGTCGAAGAAGATGATGCATGGCGCCGCGGTCTTCGCCTTCCGGAACGTTTCGCGGACCATCCGCTCCGATTCACCGACCCACTTGCTCATGAACTCGGGACCGCGGACCGAGATGAAGTTCGCCTCGGATTCCGTCGCAACCGCCTTCGCGAGGAGTGTTTTTCCGGTCCCGGGCGGGCCAAAGATGAGGATTCCCCGCGGAGGGCGGGCGTCGAAGTGGGCGAACACTTTGTTCATCCGCAAAGGCCACTCAATCGATTCTCGCAGTTCCTGTTTCGCCTCGTCGAGCCCGCCGATGTCGTCCCACTTGACGTTCGGCTTCTCGATGAGGACCTCCCGCAGGGTCGACGGCTCCATCTCCCGGTATGCCTGGAGAAAGTCGTCCCGGGTCACCGTGAGCTTGTTCAGCACCTCGGGCGGGATCACGTCCGCCTGGAGATCGATGTCGGGCAAGATCCGTCGGAGGGAACGCATCGCAGCTTCCTTCGAGAGCGCCGCGAGGTCGGCGCCGACGTAGCCGTGAGTCAATCCCGCGAGTTCCTTCAGCTCGACATCCTTCGAGAGGGGCATCCCTCGGGTGTGGATCTGGAGGATCTCGAGACGACCATCGCGGTCCGGCACGCCGATCTCGATCTCGCGGTCGAACCGTCCCGGACGGCGCAGCGCCGGATCGAGCGCGTTCGGGCGGTTCGTCGCGCCGATGACGACGACCTTCCCGCGGGCCTGGAGACCGTCCATAAGGGCGAGGAGCTGGGCGACGACGCGCCGCTCGACCTCGCCGGCGACCTCGTCCCGCTTCGGCGCGATCGAGTCGATCTCGTCAATGAAGATGATGCTCGGCGCGTTCTCTTCGGCCTGCTTGAAGATATCCCGGAGGTTCTCCTCGCTCTGACCGTAGAACTTCGACATGATTTCGGGGCCCGAGATGGAATGGAAGTTCGCGCTCGTCTCCGAGGCGACCGCCTTCGCAAGGAGCGTCTTCCCGGTCCCAGGCGGGCCATGCAGCAGCACGCCCTTCGGGGCCTCGACGCCGAGTCGCTCGAACAACTCCGGGTGGCGGAGTGGGAGCTCGATCATTTCGCGGACCTTACGGACCTCCTCCCCGAGCCCCCCGATGTCCTCGTAGTCGACCTTGGGGACTTTCGCTTCCTCCTCTTTCATCGCCTTCTCAGCGATCTTGATGTCCGTCGACGCTTCGACGAGGACGGCGTCGGCCCCCGGCTGGAACGACGTGACGACGAAATCGAACTTCCGCCCCATCACGCTCACGCTGATTACGTCCCCGCGGGTGATCGCGCGGCCCTGGAGGACCTGGGCCATGTACTGCTCGCCGCCCATGATCCGGATCGGTTCGGTCGGCGCGAGCGAGACCTTCTCCGCGGGGCGGGCCAACGCCTTGCGGAGGCCCACCTTGTCGTCGATCCCGACGCCCGCGTTCCGGCGTTGTATCCCGTCCATCCGAATCACGCCGCGGTTCGCGTCTTCCGGATAGCCGCGGCGGACCCCGGCCGCGGTCGACTTCGCCCCTTCAATGAGGACGATGTCCCCTTCCTTCAGTTCGAGGATCTTCATGACCTCGGGGTCGAGCCGCACGATTCCACGACCCGCATCCGCGGGCTTCGCCTCGGCGACTCGAAGGAACTTCTCACGAGCTGCGGACATGGTCGGCACAATTCCTGCCGCGCCGGATCGCACGGGCGATCCGGGCGGGCGTTCGCAACGAATCGGGGTTACTTGAACTCATGTCAAAACCCCT
>VBME01000107.1 GCA_005878995.1 Methanobacteriota archaeon
CCGTGGTCCCGACGTCACTCTCGCGGACCAGGAGCCTCTCCCCACCTCGCAGTTCAACGGAAACACTGTAAGTGCGCTCCTTTCCGGCAACGACGCGGATCCCTGGAACGACACGTTGCGCCGTCTCGAAGGGAATCACGGCAGCGAGCCTTGGCGCGAAAAGTCGTGACCGGCGAAACGGTGGAGCGAAGGCGTTCGCCCATACAACGAACCTCGAGCGGGATAATTCAGCGCCCGACACCAGCAGGGCTTCCAAGAACGCACCCCAGACGATCACCGGCAGCAGAAAGTAGGCAAGAGGTGTAGAAGGGTCTCGCTGGAAGTCGAGGATCATGACTGCGGTAAAAGCCACGGTTCCGCCACCGATCAGCCCATATCCGAATATCAACGGGAGATTCCTCGCCACGAGGTTCCCTCTTCCTTGGCGGTACACCAGCGCTTCCCGTGCGTCCGGAGGAAGAGTCATTCCCACGTTTATTCACCTCTCGCCGCGCCGTCCATATGACCGACGACGCCGAGAGCTGATACCCCTACCTCAATTCCTGAGATTGCCGCGGTGAGTTTCGCGTATAGGACGCGTGCAGGATCCGTAACCGCTTCGTACAATGCCACGATGCCGAAACCCAGCGAGATGACGTCGAGGAATAACGCAGCTGTTTCCGGAAGGGCGACCAAGGCAGGGATCACAGCGAGCGTAAATCCAATAATTGCCATAATGAGTGCCCTCGAGGTCTTGACGGGATTGATTGTCTCTCCGTATGAGGTCTTGAATGCATCCGGCACGGTCGGATCCATCACCCGCTCCACATGTAACAGCCTTATCGGGCCTCCAAATTGAGCCAAAAAGGCGATCGCCAAGTCAAAGGCTGCAATCGCAACGCCCATGAATTTCCATTCTCGCGTGGCGACCAGGTTCGCGACCCACGACAGTGCAGAGGACGCGGCCGGCGCGACGGCTTGCACCACCACGGAAACGATGAGTGAGATAATCATCGGCACGACTTGGGAGACGATCAAGTAGCCGATTCCGGTCGCGATCGTCGCCGTGACCGCGGCGATCATAGCGAACGACATGACCGTCAAGAGGAGGATGATGTCGGGGCGGAACACGGCCGCGAGGAGCTCGCCGATGGCGGCCCCCAGCCGCACGGCGGACGCCGGCGAGCCGTCAAATGTCCGGGCGATCTGATCCAAGTTGCGCGCGGCCCGTACGATGTCCGCTTTCCATCCGTCGAGATAGGCGAGAACGGCCTTCACGGGCGCCGTGAACAAGGCGAAGAAGCTGTCCAGGAGCTGGCCCAATCCCTGCGCCGCTTTCTGAGCGACCGCCACAATCGTGTTCCAGAGCGCCCCGAGTTGCCTCATCCCCCAATCCACGATCGCCCGGGCCAGGTCCACGAGGAACGTGCCGAGCGCCACGAGGCCCTTGTAGATCATCTGCCCCAAGCAAGAGGGCTGGCTCGCGCACACGAGGACGTTGACCAAGGTCGATGCGGACGCGCCGATTTTCGTCCAGAAGTCCGCGGGCATCGCGCCCGTCGGGCCCTCGGCGATGCCGGTCACCGTAGCGGGCGACGACCATGGCAGGATCTTGAGGACGTCCGCGGGCAGGTTCATCCGGAGCACGTACGACGTGACGTCGACGTACGAATACACGGCGACGTTCGTCGCGTTCCGCAGGAGGCGGTCGAGGACGTTGTACGCGTCGACGCCGGACAGGGACTGAGCAATGGCTCCCGCGACGCTCTCCGATACGCCGGTCTGGCTGAGGTTCTCGCCATACAGGGTCGCGTAGGTGACCGGCGCGTACACGCCGGCGTCGAAGTCTTTCCGGAGCTTCGAGTCGAGGAAGATTGAGCGTGGGACGACTATTGCGTTGATCCCAACGACGAACGGACCATACGACGAAGTGACGTCGAACGTCAGAACGTAGTACCGGTCCTGCCCGACGAGCCGGTTCTGGCCGTTCGCGAGCGCGATCGTCGCGTTGCCGTCCGTGACGAAGAGCGTCTTGGCCTTCGGAAGGGCGACCGTCCAGATGTCGAAGGAGTAGTACGAGTTTCCGTTCCACAGCGTGTTGTAAGATGTGCCGGAGTTCAAGGCGTATCCGCCCTGGACGAACGCGTCGACGAGGATGTCGTCCCCGCGGCAGCAGTTGATTGACCAAGCCGTCGCCCGAATGGACACGGTCGAGACGTCGTCCGGGACGTCTGCATAGTACGTGTACCCGAAATACGAAGTCGTGTACTGGGGATTCGGCCAGCCGCACGCCTGGTCGAGCTTGTCGAGGGTGGCGACTCGATGTTGCGTCACCCACGTGTAGTCGTCGTTCACCCGGATGATGCCGACGAGCTCCGGCGAACACCATGGGCTCGCGCCGTGGTGGACGTAGTTGACCCGGACGGCTACAAGCAAGTTGTGCAGCGGATCCAAGTCGGACGAATCGCGTACGCCGTCTCCGTCTGTGTCCCAGGCGAGTGGGTTCGTCCCCTTGGTGAGCGTCTCGTAACCGTCCGACCAGCCGTCCGCGTCCGTGTCCACCTTCCATGGGTCGGTCGCGAAGCCGTCGGAGCCGAGATTGATCTCCTCACTATCGTTCAGGCCGTCCCCGTCCGTGTCAGCGCGGTTCGGGAGCGTGTGGACCGTTAGCTGAATCTGGAGGTACTCGATCACACCGGTATCGGCGCCGGCGTTGTCGGAGACGCGCAAGTACCACGGATCCGTGGAGACGAAGTCTTGTCGGCCGAAGTTGAGAGGACCGTTCAGCATGTCGTACGAAGTGAAGTTGTTGTCCACGCTCCCTCCAATCCGGCTTCGCAAGACGTAATTCAGGTCGGACGCGCCGACGACGTGGTGGAGCTCGACGATCAGGTCGCCCATGAACGTGTGGGTGATACCGACCATCGCGGTCGCGGAGGCGAGGAACGAGGCGGGAGCCGACAGCTGGGCCGACATCGACGCCGTCGACGCGATCCCCGGAACGCCCGAATAGTCGGGGATCGGGTAGCGCTTCGGCGTCTTCACGCTCTTCACGAACAACTCCTGGCCATCCGCGAGGCCATCTCCATCCGTGTCTGTGGCGTTCGGGTTCAGGAGAATCCCGCGTACTTCGAGGTCGCGGACAGTCCATGACGTCGCCTCCGTCCCGAGGATGAGGACTTCGTCGATTGCACCAACGAGGTGCGACAGACCCTCCGAGTACCCGAGGGTCACCTTCGAGGACGAGCTCGGGAATGTCCCGCCCGTGCCCGATGCTACCGCAACGCCGCTCACATACACGGAGAACCGGGAGGTCGTCGACCCGGTTTTGAACGCGGACCCCGCGAGATGGACCCATCGGTTGAGCGGAATCGACAACGGCGATGTCGCGGAACCAGCCTTGTAGACGGTCCACTGAGCCCGGCCGTCCGAGGTAACGTTCAGGAAGAACTGGCCTTTTCGAGCGATGATCGCGGTATCCGAGGCGGGCATCGAACTCACCAGGACATATGCATCCACGGTCACGGCCGTCGTGAGGAGGCCCGAGACCGCCGTGTTCGCAATGTCGATGCCGTCGGAGCCTCCGGAGAACTTGCGTGCGAACCCGGCCCGGCCCTCGACCACCGTGGTCCCAACCGCGACGCCCTCCTGTGCGGGCGAAGAACCGTCGAAGTCAAACAGATTGCCCGAGGTCCCTCGGGTCTCCAGGTCAAGCCACGTGAGCGGTGACGCTGCGTTCGTGACATTGAAGTACGCCCCAATTTCCGACGGGGCCAGGCCGCGGTCCCAGATGCGGACCTCGTCGATTCCACCTTTGAACCGTTCGAGGTTGGCGGCGGCATATCGTCCGATCGCGAGCCAGTATCCGCTGGACGACAAAGGTCGCCCGGTGAGGATCCGCGGGACGTCCAAGGCGCCGTTGATGTAGATCTTTACGAGAGTATCCGAGCCGGTCAGCTCGAAGCTTGCCGCAATCGAGGTCCAAGTTCCCGAGGGTATGGATGCGTTGGACGTGAGGACTCTCCATGCCGTCCCATCATTGTACTGGGCATACACTGTCCCGGTCTTCGACACTTTCAGCTGATAGTTCGAGTTCTTGTCTAGGATATCTCCCAAGACGTCGGCCTGTGTGCTGTCCCGATTCACCCAGGCGGACACCGTGAAGGGCACCGTCAGCCCCAGATCCCCCGCGTTGACGTAATCGGAGCCGGAGCCTGAGAAGAGACGCGCGCTGCCGACCTTGCCGGTCGTGGATGTCGTGCCGGCAATGGTTCCGGTGCGACCATTTCCACTCAAATCCCGGAGGTGGGTGGCGTCGGTCGTCGTGGCCATGTCGTACCAAAGCAAGCGATGGTCTAGGATGCCCGAGATCTCGTCCGAATCTTTGATCCCGTCCGCGTCCGTATCATCGGACGTCGGCGAGGTCTTGAACGTAATCGTCTTCGGGGCGCCGTTCACAGGAATCGTGATCGTGCGGTTCGTCACCTCGACGTTGTCCGGGATGCCGTCCGCATCCGTGTCTTTGAGCGTCGGGTTCGAACCGTAGGTGTTGACTTCCGCCCCGTCCGAGAGGGTGTCGCCGTCCGTGTCGCTGACCTTCGGATTCGTCGTGAGGCGCGCCGTGAGGTTCATCGGGCTCGCAAAGGCGAAGAAGTCGATCGTATCCGCCGGAGCCACACCGGACTGCTCCCGGTACAGGGTCGCGCTTTGATTCGTCGTCGCGCTGAGCCGGAGTCCGATGTTCTTGTTGCCCCCCGCCGCTTCGCCCCGGAACCACGCGAGGACGAGCGGCGTGAGTGTGAACTTCGCGGGGTACGTCCAGGTGCCCGTGGTTCCCGAAACATAGACTTCTGCGCGGGTCCACGTCGCGAGCGTGTTCGGCGTCGCCTGGGGAGAAATCGCCACGTAGCCAACCGTTTCGGTCCCATGGGTCGCAGACGAGTTCGCGTTCAGGTAGACGCCGAAGCTCGAGGCGGAAACCGCGTCGGTTCGCTTCGCGATGGCGGGATTCCCATCGAGCGCCGTCTGGATCTGGACGAGCATGATCGGGACCGAGGTGAAGGATTCACGGAACGCCACGGTCGTCGCCGTCGTGGTGACGGAGGCCGTCCCGGCCTCCACGCGGCTGCCGTCTGACAGCACATGGTCGCCCGCCTCCAGGACCAGGTACGTCACGTCCTCGCCCGCCCCGGAGCCCCCGGACACCCATTTCTCGACCTTCAACTGGAATGTGTGGTCCGTCACGCCAGAAATCCGGATATGACCGAACGCCCGATCCCGGAACGTCGTCGGCTCCGCGATGACGACCGGTGCGGAGTAGTGATTTCGAAGATACACGATTTGCGCGGCGGATGCGACGTTCTTCACCGTTCCGACTTCGCCCACGACCTTGGACTGGCCGGTCGTTACAAAGCCCGTCTCTTGACCGTCGCTCAACCCGTCGGCGTCCGTGTCCGAGTTCGTCGGGTCGGTCGCAATGCCCGTCAGGATGGACGTTGTCCCGCCGATCGACACGGTGAGGGCGTGAGGCACAATCTCGTAGTCGTCCGTGAGACCGTCCAGGTCGGAATCGCGGGTCACCGGGATCGTGTGCCAGTAATTCGCCTCCATTCCGTCGTTGATGCCGTCGCCGTCCGTGTCCCTGCCGTTCGGCAACTGGGAATCGGTCTTCGCCTCAAAGCGCAGGATGAAGGCCGTCACCGTTCCCGTAGTTCCGAGTTTCCAATCCTTCACGACCAGGCGCCACTGGAGATACGTCATGAAGTACGCGGCGGGCAAGGCGGGTCGCAAGATGCGAGACGCGTTCTCGCCGACACTGCCTCCGGCCGACGCACCGGTCAGGTCTACGACGAGGGTCGCTTTCGTGCCGACATCGGTCTCCCCCGGAGTCCAGTCCGTCCCGAGCGTGCCCAAGGTCGCGGTGGCGGGGGCCGTAGGGGCGTCCGGAGCAAGGGCGGGCGACGTCGGGCACCTGGGAGGACAGCCACCGCCACCTCCGCCCCCTCCATTGTACACCGTCACCGTAATCGTGGACGATGCCGACTTTCCGTCGGAGACCCGGTAGGCCTTGGCCGTGAGGCTGTGTTGATCGTCCGTCGAGCCCGTCGTGTCCCACGACCACGAGTAGGGAGAGGACGTATCCGTGGACACCAACCCCCCATCGAGGTAGAACTCCACCTTGGAAATCGACGAGGCGGTGGAGCTCGCGTTCGCGGCGACAGTCCTGATGAGCTTCACCGTCGACCATGCCGTGGGCGCCGTGAGGTGCACCGCGGGGTCGTTGCTCGACGTGACGTTGCGGGTCGATGTCGTCGTCTGTTGCAAGGCCCCGAGGTCGTACGCGACTGCCTTGATCGTGTGGACCCCGTTCATCCAACCATCCGTGCCCCACGATATCGCATAGTCATGCGTGCCTGCGATCGGGGTTGTGACGTACTGCTGGAGCACGTTGTCCACGTAGTAGCCGACCTTCTGGACGCCGTAGTAGTCCGTCGCGGTGACTTTCACCGTGATCGTCGCGGTCACGGTCGCATCGCTCGCAGGATTCTTCCACGTCACGGCCGGGCCGAGGTTGTTGACGTTCACGGAGATTTGGTCCCAGGCCTTTCCGCCGGCCGTGTCGTACTGCGTCACGTTCAGGATCCGGACGCCATCTCCGGTCGTCGTCCAGCTCCACGGATAGGCATTCCCGACCGGGGTCGTGATCGTCGCCATCAACGTCCCGTTGACGCGGAACTCGACTTTCGCCGTGATGTCCGGGTGCAGGACGGTCGCAACGGCATTGATGGTCCCCGCGTAGGTGGCCCCCGCGGCGGGGCTCGTGATGCCGACCGAGAGGAGACGCTTCCCCGGATCCCAGACGTAGCGGTCGATCCAAGCGGACCCGTTCCAATATCCAATGCTCGCCGTGAGGTCCGAGCGCTTCGCGTGATCGACCGCGAAGTTCGCCAGGGCGCGCGTCGGGATTCCGTAAAATTGCGCCAGGGAGACGGAGGACGATGAAACGTTGATGGCGTCATCCGGGATGGCCTGAGGCATCCCGGCGGCGCCCATGTCTTGATAGTACACGGTCGACGACTCTTGGACGTCCGTGAGGCCATCTCCGTCGGAGTCGCCGCGGAGGTACGCCTCGAACTCGTTGATCTGGGGCAGCTTGCTTCCCACTTTCGCGTCAATCGTGATTTTCATGCCGAGGGCGGAGTACACATTCTGAAGAGCGACGATCACATCGAGCCCTGGATTCGTTGTCGTCGACCACACTTTCTCGCCGGTCTCGTACGCTCCGTTGCCGCTCGTGTCGAGGTACAGGGACAACGAGGAATAGACCGTTGAGGTGAAGTGACCGTGAATCTCGTTGACGGATGCCATCGATCGGAATTGGACCGCCAGCCATCCGGTCGTCGAGGAACTCTGCCAGTACGTCGTGGAAGAGCCATCAATCGCGTTTCCCGGCGTATTGGAACCGGATGAGTCGGACGCGGTCGCCTGGCCGCCGTTCGACGCGAGAGCATGATTGTACTCCGAGCCCGTCGGAGATGTGGCCGCGACCGGGTGACCCTGAAAAATCAGAAGAACCATGACCGCGGCGCACGCAATAGCAGCCACTCTAAGCGCTCGACTCGCAAAAATCCCTCCGGGAACGCCATCTGTCCCGGACTATATAACGGGACACGCGTATTTCACTCGTTTTGTCACGTTTTTCCCGGAGGCGGGACGGATTGAGGCACCGCCGCGGAGTTCAACGTCCGCTATGTTTCGCAAATCGAGCTCGGCGCGGATCCGAAGCGCGACCTCGCCTTCGG
>VBME01000108.1 GCA_005878995.1 Methanobacteriota archaeon
CGCGGTACGCGGTGATGCCGCCGAGGCCGTTGAAGTACGCCTCGTTGTTCCCTTCCGGTTCGTTGAAGAGGTCCCACATCGCGATCTGCGGGTCCGAATCGTACCGGCCCATGATCGCCCGGACGACCTCCACCTGGTGCGCGTATTGCACGTCGGCCGTGTTGAAGAGTCGGCAGTCGGCAGCGGCTCCGTAGTGGCCGAGGACCGGGACCAGATACACGCCCGCTTGGCGGGCCCAGTAGACCATCCGGTCGAAGAGATTCCAGAACGCGGTCGGGTTGTTCTTCCACGCGTAGTACGTCCCCTCCGCATTCCAGTTGTTGTCCGCGACCCAGATCCGGAGCAGGTTCAACTTCGGGTTCTGCGCACTGCCCGCGACCTGGTTGTAGTGAAGGAAATACCGGAAGAACTCCCGGTACAGGGAGTCGGCGTCCGTCACGCCGCTGATCCTCGATCCGATGCCGGTCGGGAAGAGGTTGTTGTTCCCCCATGCATTCGGATCCGCGCCGCCCCACAGGCCGGACCCGATCATCCCGTAGATGAACGAAGTCTGCTCGTCCACGCCAAACAGCAGGATTGGCTGCCCATTGATCATGAGCTGCGTTCCGTTCGCGTAGATGAAGCCGGCCGGGCCGACGGGTTGTGCGACGAGCAGCGAGACCGTGTCGGCGGTCGAATCGCTTCCCCCCGCTCGCGTCTCCGTGCCGATCGACGACTCCGCGACCAGGAGGAAAACGAGCAGAATCAGCAGGATCCCGCCGAGGACCGTGCGGCCCCGCTTGCCGGGCGAAGGCCGGATGGCGCGGGAATCTGGGGGGTTGTCGAACCGTCGAGGGATGTCGGTCACGCTCATCGCGGCGCACCCGGGTCCCGGCGTCTTTATGGCTCATTTACCCCAATCAACATTGGTTCCCGTATCTGGCATTCAGTCCTAGTTCCGAGTTTCAGAACGGCCCGATTCACGCCTCGCCCGAGGAAAACGGACGCCACGTCTATCGCCGCTGGACTTCCGGTGAGTGTGGACGACTCGCGAGGGGACGCGTTATCGGATTCCCGGCGAACGGAAGTGTTCCCATCCTTTCGCCAGGAGCGGCTCGTGACCCGTCTTCGTGAGGAGCACGTTGCCGCCGGCGGCCGCGACCTTGCCGATCACCGTGAGCCGATGGCGCTCGCGTTGTGCGGCGGTCGAGTACCGCGTGAGGAGCGTCTGGATCGAATCGGGTCGGACGGTCGCGAGGAGCTCATAGTCTCCGCCGTAGTATAGCGCGAGCTCCTTGGCGACCTGGGGCGGGAACGAGGCGAGCCCGGCGTACCGCGGGAGGGCCGCTTCCTCGATCTGGTACGACAGCTTCGTCATCGCCGCCATCTGCGCGAGGCTGGCGCCCAGGCCGTCGGAGAGGTCCATGCAGCTCGTGACGGCGCCGGATTCGGAGAAGAACGTGCCGTCCGCAATCCGTGGATATGGCCGAAGGAGTTGGTCCAACGCCGCCGTCCGGAGGGCCGCGGGTTGTTCGAGCGTTCTCGACGCGTGCCCGGCGCGCCCCAAGTCCCCCGTGACGACGATGACGTCCCCGGGTCGCGCGCCACTCCGTAGGAGGATCCGGTCTTTGCGGACGCGGCCGAACGCCGTGCCGGCGATCGAGAGGACGTCCGCCTCCTTCGTATCCCCGCCGAGGACCGCGATGCCGAATTCCCGCACGCATTCCTCCATCCCCTGGGCGAGACCCCGGAGGAACTCGACGTCCGTCGCCGCGGGCATCGACAGGGCTGCGACGAACCCGAGCGGCCGCGCGCCCGCCGCCGCGATATCGCTCAGGTTCACCGCGGTGGCATACCATCCGACCTGCGACGGCGTCGCGCCGGCGGGAATGTGGGTCTTCTGGTTCACGACGTCCGTCGTGACAACGAGGTAGTCGTCCCCCCAGTCGACGACGCCGCAATCATGGCCGAGGCCGATCGGCTGCCCGCGATCGTAGATCCGCGCAAGGATGTCGATCGCGCCGCGCTCCCCGATGTCCGAGAGCTTGGTCACAAGCCGGCAGCATGCGGGGTGGGCCTAAGAAGGCTGTGGGCGCGAGACCGTCTCGCGCCCGGTTCACGGCGGCGGCGGAGGTTCCTTCCGAGGTTTCTTGCTCCGACGCATGTACATCGCCGCGACCGCGAGGACCGCGATGATGATGATCACGACACCCACGACGATGAGGACCGTGTTGTCCGCACCGAACAGGCCCCCGCCCGCCGTCGCGTTCAGGATCGTGATGTTGCCCCACATGTTGGTCACGTCGGTGCCAGGGCCCGCGGCTTGGTCACTGCGGTAGCGGTACGTCCCGGTCACGTTTGCGACGGTGAAGTTGAACACCACCGCGGTGGTCGGAGACGCGAAGGGCAGCGACCTCGGTTCACTCCCGCCGGCCGCGGAGTTGTTGTTGTAGTCGATGAACCACCGGTGCGTGATGCTGTCGGCGGAGAACAGACTCATCGACACGTTGTCTCCGACGTGCACGGTGAGGGGCGGGCCGGGAGACATGAGGCTCGCGTTCGTTGATCCCCACCCGCCGGCTCGGCTGCCGTACAGGGTAATCGGGACAATCTCGGCCGCCGCGGGGGTCGAGAAAGCCAGCGGGACGCTCAGGACAAACGCCAGGCCCACCATCAGAACGATCGTCTTGCGAAGCAGTGACAAAGGTGATCCCATCCCGGTTTTCGGGGGCCGATGGACTGTTCCAAGCATTAAAAGCATCGGTACTTTTCTCAGGATTGGACACCGAAAACGGGCATTGAGCGGCATTTGCGGCTCCCGCTCGGGACGTTGGGTGGCTGGTTTCGGACGCTTTGTCCGTCCAAAAGGTCGCGTCGGCGTCAAGAAGAGTGCGGTGCGCGGGATTTGAACCCGCCTTATAGCCTTGGCAAGGCTATGTCCTAACCAGACTAGACTAGCACCGCGCGAAGGGACGAAGGCGGGGGGC
Source organism: Methanobacteriota archaeon (assembly GCA_005878995.1). The sequence goes on from VBME01000108.1 coordinate 2,967, forward strand.
TTTGAAAAGGTTGCTACGCACCGCGTCCACCGCTCACGAGGAACGCGATTCCGAAGCCCGCGATCGCGGACGCGATCCCGATGATCGCCATCTGCACGCCGCTCCGACTTGGCCGGCCGATCGTCGTCCTCGCCTTCCACCAACCGATGAGAAAGAGCGTGATGGTGCTCACGACGAGGGACACCACAACCCCGAGGATGATGTCCCTTCCGATGACGATGAAAGGGATTAGCGGCACGAGAGACCCGAGGATGGCCGCGACCCCGACCAGGACCGCACTCTTACGGGCCTGGACCTTCTCGACGGGCGCGAGGTTCAGCTCGTGGGCCATCATGATCTCCAGCCACGCTTTCGGCTTTGAGGTGATCTTGCTCACCATCTCCTCGAGCTCCGATCCGTGGAAATCCCAGCGCTCGAGGATCTCACGGACCTCCTGCCGTTCGAGGTCCGGCAATTGATTCATCTCCCCCCGCTCCCGTTCGACCTCCGCGAGGTAGTGGTCCCTCCGGGCGAGCGTCGACGTATACGCGACCGCCCCCATTGAGATTGACTCCGCGAACGTCGCGGCGAGCCCCCCCGCAAGAATAATCGTAAGCGGGTCCGAAAGGTTCCTCGACGCGACGGCGACCCCCAGGATCACCCCGAGGACGTTCACGAGCCCGTCCTGACTTCCGAGGATGAAGTCGGAGAGGAGGCCGGGCTGCGCGTGCTTCTCGGCGAGCGCGTCCTCCTCGATCTTCCGCCAGAATGCGAACCGGGTCGCCATGGTTGGACGCACCCTAAGGGGCCGGTGGATTTTACCGTTGCGCTCGACGTTCGGATTCAGCGCGCGGGTCCCACTCACCGGAGAAAGGGACGAAGGTTTTTCCGTCCCACTCGTGATGCGCGCGCGCAATGGCGGTCGCGGGCCTCTCGTCGCTCCTGACCGAGGTCGAGGCCGCGGTCGGCGCCTCCCGGCCGGACGCCGTCGATGCCTCCGTCAAAGCGTTCCGCGCCAACGCGCCGCCCCTTGAGGTCATCCGTGCCGCCGCCCGGGGTGTGGCCACCCACTACGACCGCGCGTCCCGAGCGGCGCCCCGAAGCCTCGCGATCCTCGGCGCCGCCGCGAATCTCATTTCCGTAATGCAACCGCGCTTCCATGCGCTCCCCGTGCTTCAAGTGGTTTCCTACGTCGCTTCTGAGAAAAAGGCCTCGACGCCGGCGAAACCGCCTCTCGTCGTGTCGGGCGAAGTCACGCACCTCGGCCGGTCGTTTCTCTTTGCCGTCCGGGCGGGCGACGTCGTCGAGGCGGAATCGATCTTCCTCGGGATGGTCGACGAAGGGTGGGAGCGCAAGATGGCCGGAGACCTGCTCTTCCGCGCGGCACTCGAGGACATGGGCGAGGGCGGGCGCAAGCTCTTCCTCGCGGTGAAGTCGTGGCAACTCGCCCGGTCCCTGGGGTTCAAGGAGGCTCGCACGATTTTGCGACCGGTGGTCGACTATCTTGTCAACGGACCGCGGGACCGGACCGCATATGAGTCGATCCTCCGCGTCCTGGGGAAAGAGTGGGTCGATCTCGATGCCCTTGCTTCCGGTGGCCGCCCCCTCGACGACGAAGGCCGCGCGAAAGTCCTCGCCGTCACCTCGGTCGCGAGCGAATCCGCCTGCATCGAAGCGATCCTCGCCCTCCTCCGGGAGGGCTATGCCGCAACCTCGATCGCTGAGGGCCTCGCGGTCGATGCCGCGCGACGCATCGTCGCTTCACCGGGGTACGACGCCGAGGCCGCCCGTCGGCTCCTGTTCGCCCATGCGTCCCGGTTCGTCCTCGCTTTCAGCCGGACGAACGAACGACTGTACGCGCTCTTCCAGGCCGGTCTCCGGCTCCGCTCTCCCGAACCCTCGGCCCCGTTGGCACCGCCCGCTTCGGCGGCGAGCGAGGGTGAGGAGTTATGCCACCTCGCGGGCGAATTCGACGCGCGCAAGCCTCGGGAGGCGGCGGCCCGCGTCCGGGCCTACGTCGCCCGCGGATACTCGACCTCACGCATGCTCGACGTGCTTGCGAACTATGCGTGCCGCGATGCCGCTCGCGCGAACGACGGATTCAACGTGCTCCTCGCGGACGCGTGCACGGCCGAATTCCTTGCCGTGAAGGCGCCCGCGGTTCCGATGGCCCTCGCGAAGATGATCGCCGCGTCGCCGAAAGACCAAGCCGCGTATGAGTCGTGGGCCCCGCTCTTCTCGCCCTGATCACTTCTTGCTCAGTTCCTGTCCGATGAGGGCGAAGTGTGCGAGCAACGCTTCGATCTGAATCCGCTCGCTGCTCCCCTCCGTCAGCCGGAAATCGGTCTCCCCGATTCGGTCGAGCAGTCGCACCTTTGACTCGTCCGGGATGTTGAGGTCGAAGACCGTCCGGTGCAGCTGGCGTATGACGTCTTCCCCGGAGAGTCCGTACTCGATCAGGAGGCGATCGAGGACTTCCCGCGCCCGGAGGAACTCCCCTTCGAGCGCCTTCTCGATTAGCTTCTTGACTTCCTCGGGCCGAATCGTGCTCGACACTTTGTACAAGGCGTCCCCGTCGATCGTCGAGCCGAGGGATGCGGCGACCTGCAAGGCGTTCACGGCGCGTCGCATGTCCCCTTCCGCGACGTAGACGAGCGCCTCCATCCCGTCCTCCGAAATCTTCAGCTTCTCGCCTTTCGCAATCCGAGCGATGTATTCCTGAATCGCCTCCGGCTTGAGCGGCCGGAACCGGAACACGGCGGTGCGGGACTGAATCGGCTCGATGAGCCGCGAGGAGTAGTTCGCGGACAAGATGAACCGCGAGGTCTTCGAGTACGTCTCCATGGTCCGGCGCATCGCGGCCTGTGCATCCGCCGTGAGGTTGTCGGCCTCGTCGAGGAAGATGATCTTGAAGCTCGTCCCGCCGAACGGCGCGAGCCGGGCGATCTCCTTGACTTTCGTCCGCACTGTTTCGATGCCGCGCTCGTCGCTGCTGTTCAGCTCGTAATAGTTCTGCCGCCAGTTCTCTCCGAACATATCTCGCGCGAGGGCGATAGCACACGTCGTCTTGCCGGTGCCCGCCGGGCCCGCGAAGAGCAGGTGGGGCAGGTTCCCCTCCTTCGCGTACGCCTTGAGGCGCTCGACGATTTCTTCCTGGCCGACGACGTCGTCGAGGCTCTTCGGTCGATACTTCTCGACCCAGATTTCCTTCATCGCCGCCCCAACGCGCGGCGAATCCGGCGGATGCGTAATAAGCCTTTGGCGTGGAGGTCCAAGAACCTATCCGAACGTGACCTCGAGGAAGTGGGCGATCGCCGCGATCGGATTGATCAGCGTCGTCGTGGCACCTCCGGCGAAGAGAAGTCCCACGGCGCGACCGCTTTCGTCGACGACGAGCGACCCGCTGTCTCCACCCTTCGAGACGAGGTCGCTCACGACCTGTTCGCGGAACACCGCCGTCTGGCCGCCGTAGTCCACCTCGACGGTCGCATCGAGTGCGGTGACGCGGCCCTCCGTGATCCCGCTCGTGCGCCCGCTCTTCCGAACGCGTATCCCGAGCTCTGCGTCCCGGGTACGGGTGACGCGGCCGATCCCGAGAATGTCCCGAGACACGGATCCCGCGTCGATCGGCTCCGCGACCGCGGCATCGACGAGGTTCACCTGGCCGGTCGGGAGGCGTTTGACGCCCAGGCCGGCCCATGCAAAGAGCGCTGCGAGAAGCCGGCCCAGCGGCCCGAGCCGTCGATCGTGAAACTGGATCGGCACGAAGTCGACGAGCCGTGCGATCGTGTCCTGGAGGCGCCCGCCGTCCGCGGGGCCGGGTTGCAGGATCGGATCTCCGACGCGCGCGGCGTTCTGGTTCGCGAGGACGTGGTTGTTCGAGAGGATCACGGGCCGTCCACCCCGGCGGGCGAGGACGCCCAAGGTGCCCGCGGTAACCTGGAAGTGTCCGACGCTCACGCCGCCCGGCGCGGGCCGGACCCGTTTCGTGCGGTCCATATTGGTTGTCTGCGCGGCCCGCAATGCGTGGAACCGCCCGGTCTCGACGACGTCCGTCCGGACTCCGCCGAGCGCCTTCGGGACGACGTCGCGGTGCCGCAGCTGTGCCTCCGGCCGCTTCGCCTCGACAAAGACGACGATGCACGCCTCCTCCGTCTCGCGGCCGCCGATCACTTTGTTCCCGACCGCCACGCCGACCACGTTCGCGCGAGCGAAGATCGCGGCCTCGTTCGCGGCCTTCACGGACCGCACGCCGTCCCCCGGCATGCCTCACCCCTTCCGCTCGAACGCACTGATCTCGAGGAGGCCTTCTCCGAGCTTCCCGCCGGCCGTCGTCCCCGCGACCCGGACCACCATGTTCGCGACGAACCCCAGGAATATCCCGATCCCATAATAGGCTAAGAGATCGCGCGTCCACAGGAAGGACATCATGCTCACGCCGAACACGATCGCCATGAACGCGGCGAACGCGCCCCATTGGACCCGGTAACGCCGGACCGCGAAGAGGAGGAACCAACCGAGGACGACTCCCATGAGGACGAGGCCGACTTGGTTGATGTCCATCGGGTTCCCTCCCAGAGGGGGACCGAATTCCGGGGATTGACGATAAAGGAAACGGCGCGGTTCTCACACCAAATAACGAGGGCGCATCGGCATCCC
>VBME01000109.1 GCA_005878995.1 Methanobacteriota archaeon
TCCTCCCACCCCGGGCCGAGTTCCTCGGAACAAGCGTGAGAGCGAATCCGGTTGGGTCGTGGAGACCTCCCCCGCGGCGATCACGCTCTCGAGAACAGGGCTTGCAAGGGACCTCATCCCGACCTGGAAACGATTCCCATTTGGACGCGGTGTCCGGACGAGGGTGAAGAGGCAAGAACCGAACCTCCGAGGTTCGCGATTCCAAGCACCAGGAGGTCCGTTCGCTCAGGAAGGTTGACGGCCAACCTCTCCCCACTCGCGAGGGTTGCGAGTCGACCACCGGCACCCGCTCTTCGATGCGAGCCTTTGGCAATCCCATTCTGTTGTGAATCCCGCTATTGAACCCGAATGACGTTCCGGGAATGGATGGGCTCCCCAAACTGAGAGGCGCTCAAGCACCAACGACGGATACATAAGGGCCCCGGCGGAACGGTACAAAGGCCGCCTCGGTCGCAGTGAGAGACGAGACCCTATCAGCACAGGGAACCGCCGAGATGCGCCCTGGCGGGCCGTCGGATGGCACTATCCCTCGCTCTGAAGGGCACGGATGTCGGCTGCCAAGAGCCGATCCGTTCCCCGGCCTCGCCCCTCAGGCGACAATGGTCATTCCGACAAACGGGATCACTTGCGCGTACCAGGCAGTCCGGCAGGCTACGATTGGGTCGGTGAGGTGGCTAATTGGATTGTAGTTCACCCCAAGGCCGGCGCAGTTGAACGGGTTGGGCTGCCCCGTGCCCGTGAGCATAGCGTACGTGTAGTTCGAAGGTCCCGACATGCCCGAGACGAGGATGCTCAGGTAGTATGTACCTACGTTTGCCCAGTTGTTGGCCGTTCCGGTACTGAACGGCGCCTTCGGGTACACCAAGACCACGTACGGGGTGCCTCCTCTCTCCTGGTCAAGCAGGTTAATGTCAAAGACTCCGGAGGGAACGCCCGCCTTACAGCCGGCTGGGAGCCCCGCGTGCGCGTACTGGAAGTTCGTGGTGCTCGCAATACCGGGATATGCTGCGACACCGCCCGCGCCCGGCTGGATGGTCGGGTCGCAAGGCGCTGAGATGAAGAGCGCTGTACCCGACGAGGACTGCGTGTTTACGAAGAACGCCTGTGTGTATCCATCGATGAAGATGGTGGTATTCCCGTGGTTCGCCATCTTGAAGTGGAACAGGGCCCCACCATTCCCATTGAGCAGTGCTTTCGTGACCCGGTACGGTTGGTATCGGCTGGCCGCGTCGTAACCGCCCGCATCGCTCAGGTTGGAGATCCAGACCTCCCCGGTCCGGATCTGAACGAAGCCGATATACTGCCACAGGGAACTGGGAATCGTCGTGGTCCCCCCACCCCCACTTGTCTGCAGGACAACGTCCAGGACGAGTCGGGTCGTCGTCTGGTGGCCCTTCAGGTCCGTCGCATTAAGGAGGATGATGGATCCGGCCCAGCTGAGCGCGGGATATGGAGGGTTCGTGCAGACGCTCGCGCCGAACGTGAATACCGAGTCCCCAGCGGCCTTGTCCGGGAACACGCCGTCGTCCTTCATCTTCTGAGGCGTCGCACACGAGGTCCCAGACCCGTACCACGCGGTGATCGTCGCAAACACCGAGTTCGGGTTCAGGTCGCCATCCGGGTCCGTGACTTTCGCGAAGAGATAGAAGCCCAGTTGCGCCTGGACCGGATCGATCGCGTCGGTCGCCCAGACCCCGTCCGCCCATTTGTCGATGAAGACCGGGGGCCGCGTGCCCTGGGGTGCGTTCATGGGTGCGGACCACACGACCTGGCTCTTCGAGGTGTCCACGATCGTCACCGTGATCGCGTCGGAGGACCGGAGTGCGGGGGTGTTGTAGTTCCACCGCTCGCCGATGTCCCAGACGCTGTCCGTCCCATCCAATAGCCCATTCCCGAGCACTTGGTTGTACTTGTGGAGCGTGAAGATCGTTGTCGTCGGAGGATTCGCCCCCCGCTGCGAGGTCACATAAATGATCGTCGGTACGGGCGCGATTGCCTCGCCGCCCTGATGGGTCAGCGTAATGTTCACGCCGACTTCGACGCCCGCGCCGTTGTAGATGGGGTCCATTTGGGACCGGAGGTCCAGGCGAGACTGCGCGACCGGCGTCGGGATGCTGCCGACCCAAATGATGATTACGGAAAACAAGACGACGGTCATTGAGAGGATGAGGATCGTGCCAATGACTTCCGAGACACCCGATGTGTCTTCGCGCAGGATGACCTTCATGTCGTGGCCTCCCGGTGGGCTCAGGGAGAACAGTCTTGCACCCGAGCCGACGATATATAAAGTGTTCGTGGTAGTTACCATTCGCTGATAGCGTGATAATCAGGAGAGCTCATCTCCGTCGCACCTCTTCCGCATGCAAGCGAGCACGAACCCTCGCGCGTGCACCGTGAAAACCATGTCCTAAATCGCTCGAGTCTTGACGCGCGCCGTCTCGCTTGCAAGCGGTTCTTGCGACGAAGTCGCGATTTTCATAGCGGACCGTAGATAAAAGAAGGCATCTCTGTTGAATCGCGTGTTCTCCTACGTGAGAACAGTCCGTATCGGGACGGATAACCGCGCGGCAACCTATTTAAGAATCGGTCCCAGATGGTCGCGCAACATGCCCACCGGTCCGAGCCCTCCGCGGGTACGGCGGAGGATCGATCGGGGAGGTCGTACGATGTCGGGCCGGGTCGACTCGAGCCATAAGACCCTGAGCGCCGTGATCGTTTGGTCTTTGGTTTTCGGTGGAGCCTTCGCGGCCGTCCTTGCGCTGAGCGCCGGAGCCCGCGCGGGCACTTGCGATCAGGTCGGGGGCGTCATCACCCAGACGTGGACGATCACCAAGACGCAAGTCTGCACCGACATCCTGTACACGGTCGACGCGACGATCAACATCAATTCGGGTGGAAGCCTCACGCTGATCAACGGCGGCCTGAGCTTCGCCAAGGACACCGCCCATCAGACCTACGCGCTCAATGTGAACGCGGGCGGAGAACTCGTCCTCGACAACTCGACTGTCACGACCCAGACGGATTCCATCGCGCCGTTCCTGAAACTCGCTTTCACTGTCTCCGGGGCCAACAGTCGGTTCACGATGAAAAATGGCGCCGTGTTGAAGTTCCCCGGATGGTTCAATGCGACGAGCGCGACCCTCAACATCACGAATTCCAAGATCACGGGCTTCACGGATGATGAGATTTCGGACCTCGGGATCAACACAGATGACAACAATGACGCGCCCCTCATGACGTGGGGGTCTACGAGCGCGAGCCTGTACCGCTCTCGGATAGAGAGAATCTACGAGTACTCCGGCGGCAGCACCGGCAATCTCGGCCTGACCGCGACGAGCAATCTGTACGCGTATGACTCGTACATCGGTGTGGACTTCTCGAACGTCGTAGGCCAGCACAACGAGCTCCGGGTCGACGGAACCTCGAACGCGTACCTGTACAACGTGACGATCGACCGAACCCAAGACCCTGCCGCGATGTCGAACTGGCAGCCCGCATACAGGCCCACCGCGGCCGGCGGCAGCGTCAACCTTCTCCGCTGGCTCCATGCAACCGTCGTCGACTCGAGCGGCATCCCAATCGCTGGGGCGACGATTTGGTCCACGGTCAGCCCCGGCAGCACGACGGCCCAGTACCCGGACAACGGCCTCGCGACGACTCCCGCACCACGAACCCTTTGGTACCTTGCCCGGACCGCGAGCGGCGCGAACGCCTGGAACCGTACAGACTCCGATGGCGCCGCGCTGCTCCCGTTGTACACGGACCAAGTCACAACGGCGAGCCTTCCGAACGCCCAGTCGTTCGGGAACTATCATGAAGCCGTTACCTATTCCACGTCGAACACTTCTGGCGACGACCTCTTCAACCCCTATCCAGCGATCAACGCCACTGACAACAACGTGGCAATCACGATGTCGTTCAGCAACCTCCAGGTGTGCCCGACGGGCGTCACGACCTGGTCGTTCAACCGCCAGATCACCGGGGAAGTCTCGGTCTCCAGCTGTCTCGAGATCTCAGGCTCCGTGACGATCACGGACGGCGGTGTCTACGTCGACCAAGGCTCCGACGGCAGTTCCCGGGCGTACGTCAAGATCCTTTCTGGCGGCAGCTTGACCTTGGTCAACGCGACCGTCTGGAGCAACTTCCCGCTCGCGTTCTATGTTGCGAACGGCGGAACCCTCGTGGCGGGCAACGGCAGCGCCCTCACGATGGCAGCGCGTGGTTCGCCCGGCCTCCTGCGCGAAGACGGCGCCACGTCGAGCGTCACGATCTCGGACACGACAATCAACGCGAACGTCACCTTGTTCGGAGGGAGCGCATCGCTCGTTCGCGACTCGTTCCTCGGTCCTACCCTTTGGATTGACACCGTGCAGAAGACGAACCTCTGGGACGCAACGTTGACGGGCGTCACGAGCCTCGCGTTGCTCACGGACGACGGAAACGCGAACACGGTCGACTTCGACATCCGGAACACGACGTTCGATCAAGTCCAGACCTCCCAGCTCGTGTTCGGCGGTGCGCAGAACGTCCAGCTGACGTCCGTGCAGACGTACGACCCGAACGGCACGTGGTGGGTCGACATGATCACGGGCGGCGCGCAGGTGAGCCGGTACTGGTGGCTCCGCGTGAACGCGGTCGACGGAACGGGAACGCTCCTGGCGGACGCGAACGTGGGGATTACCGTCCAGCGGCTCGATCCGAACACCCTCCTCGTATTCACCGTCCCGAATCCGGGCGTCGACGACATCTACTACGCGGCCACGATGGTCTGGCCCGTCTCCGCTCCGGATGGGTTCATTCTATACCGAGCGTTTGCGGAGAGCCGGACGACCGGGTCGCGCCTCCTCAACAATTCCTATGTCGCGACGGGAACCGCGGTCGTCGACCTCACGACGTACCAACCCGACTCGCCCGCTTCGCGCCTCCTGACCAGCGACACGGTCGCGGCGCTGACCTTCTCCAGCCTGACGCCGGACCTCAGCGTCACCGCGATTAGCGTCATGGGTGGGAATGGCGCCTCCCAGCTTCAGCCGGTCAATACGGACATCACCGTGACCGCGACAATCCGGAACACGGGCCAGGTCAATGTCCGCAACGTCAAGGTGAGCTTTTTCGAGGATAACGTCGATCGGAACCTCGACGGCATCATGGACTTCACGCCGCTCGACTACACCGCCGCCGGCGTCTGGATCAACGACACAATCATCGCCCTTGCCCCAAAGAATTCGACCGTGACGGCGTCCGTTATCTGGCATCCGAACGGCGCACTCGAATCGAGCCGCACGGTGTCCGCGGTGGTTGACCCGCCGCTGTTCGCGGTGGATGACGGCGGCGCGATCCGCGAGACGAATGAGCGGAACAACATCCTGCCCCGCACGTTCACGCTGTTCACGTGGCCCGACCTGGCGATTTCCTCCGCGGACATCCAGTTCGCCTCGGACCCCGTGCTGAACAACAGCGTCCCGGTGCGGGTGACGGCCCACAACATCGGGACGAACCGCGCGCTGGGGGCGATCCTCGAAGTGTGGGAGGGAGCCCAACGCGTCGCGGGGCCAGCGACGTTTGACCTGAACCCGGGCGCCGACGCGACGATCACCGTAACATGGCGACCCAACACGCTCGGTGCCCATGCGCTGAGGTTTACCCTGAAGACGAATGGCGGCGCGGACATCCGGAACAAGGACTACGCGCTCGGCAACAACAACGCGACGTTCTCCGTGAACGCCCTCACGCCCCCGGATCTGACGCTCCATCAGAGCGACTACCCCGGCGTCCGGACCGTGACACAGAACCAGCGATTCGTCGTCTATGTCGAGGTCTACAACGCGGGCCAGACGGCCGCGGCGAACGTCTCGCTCGCGGCGTTCGTGGGCACCACCGAGGTCGGGCGCGTGGTTGGCCTCGCGATTGGTAGCTCCCCGCTGAACGTGTCCTTGAACATCAGCGGCGTGAGCCTCACCGGCACGCAACCGCTCCTCCTCAAAGTCGACCCCGACAACCGACTCAACGAAGGCGGGCCTGCCCAGGAAGGGAACAACACGGCGACCATCACCCTGAACGTCCTCCCACCGCAGGGATACGTGACGTTCCTCACGCCGATCGGCGGCCAGACGGTTGAACCGGGTAGCGCGCTGAGCGTCAGCGGATACGTCCGGGACAATGCGGGCTCGAACGGGATTCCAAACGTGGATCTGACGATCGAGCTGCGTTCCGGAGGTGTGACGATCGCCTCGAACACGACCTCGTCCCAAGACCAAGGGTTCTTCTTCGGCACGATTAACGTTCCGGGGAACGCCGCGGACGGACCGTACAGCTTGGCCGTCACGCCGTCTTCAGGCGTCATCCAGCCGGTCACCGAGTCGATCACGGTGAAGAAGACCCTGCCGTTCCTCTCCCAGCCCGTTCCGATTCTCGGTCTCCCATATTGGCTCCTCTTCGTGATCCTCGGGGCCGCGGTGGCCGCGGCGGTCGGCGTCACCGTATATTGGAAAGTCTTCGGACTCGGCAAGATGGTCGAGTGCGGCGAATGCGGCGCCTTCATCCCGGAGGACGCCACGACGTGCCCGAAGTGCGGCGTCGAATTTGAGAAAGACATGGCGAAGTGCTCGAACTGCCAGGCCTGGATCCCCGTCGACGTGAAGCAGTGTCCCGAGTGCGGCGTCGAGTTCGCGACCGGCCAGCTCGAGATGGCGGACTACCAGCAGAAGATGCGCCTCCAGTACGACGAGGTCGTGCAGAAGTTCAAGCAGGAAGCCTCCCGGCAGCTCGGCCGCGCGCTCTCGGAGACCGAGTTCCAGGACTGGTGGCGGCGGCAGCCGACCTTCCTCACGTTCGAAGACTGGCTGCGGGAGGAAGAGGAGATGCGCAAGATGGGCTCGAAGCCCTGCGCGACGTGCGGCACCCTCAACTCCGTGACGGCGACCGTGTGCCACAAGTGCGGATCCCTCATGCGGGACCAGCGCCCGCCCAGCGGCGGAGCCGTTGTCGCCGGTGCGCCGGCCCGAAGGACCTCTGCCCGCGGACCTCCGCCGCCGGAGGGCTCCTCGACCGGACCGCCTCCGGTCGTCCAGAAGAGGGTCATCAAGAAGCCGATGGACTCGAAGGAAGGCGAAGGATCCGGAGGGTCGGGCGACAACTCCACGGAAGACGAGCTGTAGGCTCGCCTTCCTCCAACCCCTTTTCCATTCCTTATCTTCTCGTTTCTCCACGCTTTTTCGTGCTGTCGATCTTGAGCCCTTTCCAACCGCGCCGTCGACAGACTTGTCGACTTACAGGGGACTGTCAAAACCTTGATCGGGGCGAGGGGGTTGCTCGCAACGTCGCATTGGACGTCGAGCCAGCAGCCAAGCCCGCGTGTGCGTAGCGGGAGACGCACCTCGGCTGGTTGGAATCCAACCCTGACTACCGCACGGTGCGAATCGTTCATGGGGAGGATCGCACGGCGCCCGGTCTGCACGTACAGAACTCGATTCGATCATCGCGAAACGGGCCGAGGCGTGCGCATTGGGACATGGGGTGTGCGACTCCGACGATGAAACCGCGCGGGATTTGCTCCGACGCCGGGCCGACTTCCTCGGAACGAGCGTGTGACCGCATCCGGTTGAGTGGTGGAGACCTCGCCCCCGCGAGACTGCACTCGAGAACGGGATGTGCAAGAGACCCTCATCTCGACCCTCGGAACGAGTCGCATCTGGACGCGATGTCCGGACGAGCATGAAGAGGCAAGAACCGAACCTCCGAGGTTCGCGATTCCAAGCACCAGGAGGTCCGTTCGCTCAGGAAGGTTGACGGCCAACCTCTCCCCACTCGCGAGGGTTGCGAGTCGACCACCGGCACCCGCTCTTCGATGCGAGCCTTTGGCAATCCCAT
>VBME01000013.1 GCA_005878995.1 Methanobacteriota archaeon
CGGACCCGGCCGGCCAGCGCACACGCCTAATCCCCTCGGACTCGAATCGGAGCCGGGCAGCCTCATATTCGCGAATGGCCCTATCCTTGGCCCATGCACAAAGCATCCATCAAGACGGACCTTCCCGCGACCGGGCTCCCCTTCTCGTGGGGCGTGACCCTCGACCACCTCATCTTCCTCGCGGGGCAAGGGCCGCTCGGACCGGACGGAAAAGTGATCGAGGGTGACATTCGAGTCCAGACGCAGGAGACGTTGGAGAATTTCCGGCGGGTCGTCGAAGCGGCGGGCTCCGGCCTCGAGCATGTCCTGTCGACGACCGTGTACCTGAAGAATCTCACCGACTTTCGCGGGATGAACGAAGTGTACTCGGAGTACTTCATGGCGGAACCGCGACCTGCGCGAGCGACGGTCCAGGCGGACCTGCTTTTCGGGATGAAAGTCGAAATCCAAGGCATCGCGTACATTCCCGAATCGGCAACCCGAGCGCGGTCTCGGGCGCGGACTCATCCGAAGGCACGTCGGGGTCCAAAACGCCGACGCGAAAAATCGGACACGCGACGTCGAGCTTAAAGTTCGGGTTGCGGGTAGAGGTAGCAGGCCACCCAGTGGTCTCGAGAGACTTCCGTGAACGCCGGTTCCTTCGGCGGAAGGAACTCGACTTCGATCGCGTTCTCGCGGATCGTCACCTTCCGAATCGCCTGATATGCGACGCCTCCGGGGGCGGCGGCACGGGACCGAATCAACGATTCCACCACTTCGCGATGTTCGGTCGTCGGCTGCGCCTCGGCAAACAGAAGCCGGAGGCGGTCCTCCCGAATCGCGACTTCCGAAAGCGCGGGAAGGCCGGAAGCGTCCGGGTTGCGCGATGAATCAAACAAATACGCCGCGGCGGACGCCAGATCTCGTGGGCTCCACCCGCAGTGGGCCATGACGGCGTTGCAGCGCGTGTGGAACCGGCATCCTGATGGTGGATCGACCGGGCTCGGAACGTCCCCGGGTAGGAGAATCCGTTCTCTTCGCCGCTTCGGATCCGGCACAGGGATCGCGGACAGGAGGGCCTTTGTATACGGATGGAGCGGGTTCTCGAACAGTTCGCGCGTCGCCGCCTGCTCAACGATCCGCCCGAGATACATGACGGCCACGCGATCGGCCATCTGGCGAACGACGCTGAGGTTGTGCGTAATCAGGAGGTACGTCAACCCCTGCCGCTTCTGGATGTCTCGCAGCAGGTTCAGGATCTGGGCTTGGACCGAGACATCCAAGGCGCTCGTCGGTTCATCGAGCAAGAGAAATTCCGGTTCGGGTGCGAGGGCTCGAGCGATCGCGATCCGTTGTCGTTGGCCTCCGGAGAACTCATGGGGAAATCGATAGAGGTGGTCGGCCCGCAATCCGACGTCCTCAAGAAGCTGAGAGGACCGCTCGATTGCCTCGGGGCGCGTCATCAGGTGGTTGATCAGGATCGGCTCGGCGACGATGTCCTTCACGAGCATCCGGGGATCGAGGGAAGTGAATGGGTCCTGGAATACGGGCTGCATGTGCCTCCGGTATGGCTTCAACGCTCTCGAGCGAAGCCGCGTGATCGCGAACTGATCCAACGCGCCCGCGAGTGGGCCGGCCCGCGACTTCGTCGGTTTGCCGTTGTGCTTCTCTCGGTGCCAGAGGTCGCGGGCCTTCGCGTACGTCTCCGCAGGCACGTTGAAGAGAATCTCACCTGACGTTGGGGGGATCAAACGAAGGAGTAAACGACCCAGCGTCGTCTTGCCGCAACCGCTTTCTCCGACCAAGGCGAGCGTCTCACCTCGCCGAATGTACATGTCGACGCCGTCTACGGCGCGGACTCGGGCGATCGTCCGGCGGAGGACTCCTCCTTTGACGGGGAAGTATTTCTGGATACCGATCGCCGCGACAACGATGTCATGCCTTGGTCGATCAGGCTCCGGCATGGGCCTCTCCGCCGTCGTACAAGAAGCAGGCGACCCTACGGTTCGCGCCCTGTGGGATCAACTTGGGTTCCTCGCTCTTGCATCGGTCAAACGCGTACTTGCACCGCGGATGGAACCGGCATCCCGACGGCGGGTTCGTGAGGTCGGGCACCGTTCCCGCGATCGTTGGAAGAGGCGCCCCGGCTGCGACCTCCTTATCGAGCGAAACGATCGACTCCAAGAGGCCCTGCGTGTACGGATGAAGGGGCTGAGCGAACAGGTCGGCGACCGGGGCGTCCTCGACAATCTGAGCCGCATACATGACGGCCACGCGGTCACACAGCTCCGCAATCACCGCGAGGTCGTGTGTGATGTAAAGGATCGCGGAATTGATCCGTTTGCGGAGATCCTGAAGCAGTTTCAGAATTTGGGCTTGCGTGGTCACATCGAGGGACGTGGTCGGCTCGTCCGCGATCATGAGCGCTGGATCGCAGGCGAGGGCCATCGCGATCATCGCCCGTTGCTGCATTCCGCCGCTCAGCTCGTGAGGGAACTCTTGGAAGACCTTGTGAGGCTCCGGAATGCGGACCGTCTTCAGCAAGTCCAAGACCCGTCGGCGAGCCTCCTCCTCGATTGGCCGCATGAGGACCCTGCGAATCCCGGGCCACGCCATCAGAAATCGAAAGAGGGACTGGCGGGACCGGTATCGTGCGAGGACCGCGAGGCGTCGCTGACGATCCTCCGGGGTCGCCACTCCAGAGAGGACTCGCCACTCCCGCGATGTCATCTCGGACTCCAACGCGTCGACGTCCCGGACGAGTTCTAGGAACCATCGGCGCCGAAGTCGCATCCGCTCGGAGAGTCGCCGCACGCGCTCGACGCGCTCATCGAAGCTCAGGCCTGAGCGGTCGATGATCGTGGTCACCCGCTCCACCGGGAGGGAGGTTTGGAGACAGAAGTCGGCGAGGACGCGTCCCCGCTCCGTCGCATCCGGATTGGACACGGCCTCCCGGAAAAGCTCGAGATCCTGATCGTTCAACTGATGGTGCGAGAGGAGTCGGTTGCAAATCTCCTGACGGCGCTGGTAGATGAGGATCTCCGCGATTTGGTAGCCGATGGATAGAACCGGATTGAGGGACGACATCGGTTCTTGGAAGATCATCGACATCTCCCGGCCTCGGATCTTGCTCATCCGAGCCCGATGTTTCCGGAGAAGCCCCTGGTTCTGGACGATCTTCGCTTTCCCCCGGAAGCCCTTCCGGAGGTACGCCTCTTTCTGGATCCCCGCGAGGAGGTTGACCCCTTGGAACCAAATCTCTCCCGACGCAATGCGTCCCGGCGGCGAGGGGATCAGGTACATGATCGAAAGGGCGGTGACGGACTTCCCGCACCCGCTCTCCCCTACGAGGCCGAGGACCTCGCCTTTTTGAATCTCGAGATTCACACCGTCCGCGGCACGGACCATGCCGCGAGGCGTCAAGAACTCCGTCCGAAGCCGTCGGACCGAGAGCAGGGCCGACGCCGCCGATCACCTCCGGAGTCTCGGATCGAGCACGTCGCGGAGACCGTCGCCTAGGAGGTTGATCCCCACCGTGAACACGACGAGAGCGAGACCCGGGAAGAGGATCGTCCAAGGATAGGAAGTCGCACCGGCGTCGAAGCCGTAGAAGATGAGGGCGCCCAGCTCCGGCAGGTATCCGCCGTGCGGCGCGAATCCAATGAAAATCAGCGCTGCGAAGATCTGAATCACGACCCCGAGATCGAGGGAGACCTGAACGAACACGGGCGCCAGGGTGTTCGGGAGCACGTGGCGGAACATGATTCGTAGATCCGACGCTCCCGCCGCCCGGGCGGCCTCGACGAACTTGTTCTCTTTGACAGCCAGGACTTGGGCCCGGACCAAGCGGGCGTACGGCGGCCACCAGAGGATGAGCAGCGCCAGGTTCAGCGTCAGGAAGTCCCTCGAAATGACGTACGCCACGGCAATCGCGAATACGAGGAACGGGATCGAATAGGCCACGTCGGTGGTCCGCATGAGCCCTTCGTCGAAGAGCCCGCCGCGGTAACCCGCGATGAGTCCGACGAGCATCCCGATGAGCGCGCCCCCGAGGACGACGAGGGTCGAATAGTAGAGGTCGATGCGGATCGCCTTGAAGATGGCCGTGGCGAGATCAATTCCCGGATACGTCGTGCCAAGCCAGGATCCCGCCTTCCCGGCTCCCCACCACCAGGGCGCTTGTGGGAACGGGTTCGAGACATCGGTCAGAAGGACATCTCGATCCGGAAGGAACGACGCCGCGATTGCGATCCCGACGTAGACGAGTGTAATCACGAGGCCCGCCGCCGCGAGCGGTCGCTTCAACAGGAGTTGAAGTGTCAGGCTGTACTCGCCGAGGCGGCGGCGCAGGCCTCGCCAGAGTTCGGTCCCGCCGGAGGCCTTTCGGGTCCCGCTGCGACGGACCACGACCTCGGCTCCCATCGTCACCTCAGAGCGCGATCCTGGGGTCCAGGTACGCGTAGACGATATCCACGACGAGGTTCACGAGGACGAGGAAGAGCGCGAAGATCAGTGTCGTCGCGAGGATTGCGGCGAGGTCATGGCTGATGATCGCGACCGTGGCCCACCGTCCAATCCCGTTCCAGATGAACACGTCCTCGACGAGGACCACGCCGCCGAGGAGGCCCGCGAACAAGAGGCCGACCACGGTCGTCACGGGCAGGAGCGCGTTCCTTCGGATGTGCTTCCGGATCACGACGCTCTCGGGCAGCCCTTTGGACCAAGCGGTCTTGACGTATTCCTGGTTCATCGCGTCGACCATTCCTGAGCGGACCATCCGCAGGATGACCCCGAGGAATCCGTACGTGAGCGTGAGAGCGGGCAAAATCAGATGTCGGAGCGCGTCCCAGAAGATCTCGCCATCGCCGTTTAAGGCCGCATCGAGGATGAGAAAATGGGTCGGCGTGGAATCGAAGACGCCGGAGCCGACGACCCACGGCCGGCCGCTCAGGATCCCCTGGGTCACCTGTCCCTGGATCGGAAGCCAGGGCGCGTACTTGACCGCGAAGATCTGGAGTACCAGCGCGAGCCAGAACAAGGGCATCGAGTACCCTGTGAGGGCGACGACGCGCGTCACATGATCCGAGAGCCGATCCTTCCGAACCGCGGACAGCGTTCCGAGTGGAATCCCGATGAGCGTTGCGAGGAAGGTCGCGGCCACCGCCAGCTCGACCGTGGGGGGGAAGAAGACGACCAACGCGCCGGTCACCGGGCCCTCATACAGGTTCGTGTTCGTGATGCCCCAGTCCCCATGGAAGAGGGAGGCCAGATAGTACACGTACTGGACTGGGAGCGGCTCATCCAGGTGGAGCAGGCGGACCACGGTCGCGATTTGCTGATCCCGTGGGACCGGACTCCGCGGGTTGATGTAAATCGAGACAAGTTGGTCCACCGGCACGGCCCGGCTCAAGACGAACGTGATCACCGTGACACCGATGAGGGTGGGAATCAACAAGAGCAGGCGACGAGCGACGAAGAGGAGCAGCCGCATCGGGTCAATGGCATCCAACCCGAGCGGTTGTATATCTTTTGTGCTCGCGCGGCTCCCTCCGATGTCCCGCGCTCGCGCATGTTTATACGCGCGGCCCCGGATGACGAGCCGACCGCGGTTCTTGCACCGCGGGAACGGCCGCCAGCGGAGCCCGAGACGTGAGCCGAGTCGTGATCACCGAGGAGAGCGAGCCGCGCCCGGACGATGGATTCGCGTTCCGTCATCCCACCGTCGCCTACGTATTCGGCGACACGGCCCGTGGGCTCTACGTCGTGGGGTGCCTCGCGCTCGACCTGTTCACGCCATTACAGGTCCATCTGTCGTTCCCCTCACTGGACCTGATCACACTCCCCTCGATCGGCCTCGGTGTCATCGGCATTAGCTATCTCGAGGTTCGGCTCTATCGTCGCCTGTGGCCCGCATCCCGCCGCCGAGAGATCGCGCAGATCGTCGAACGCCGGGGTCGCTAGGGCTCGTCCGATCTCCGTCGCGATGTGAGGATGCTCAGGGCTGCGAGCGGCAATGGACTTCCGAGCACGCCGACCACGTCCGACCCAGCCGGACTCGCGGACGCCCCTCCGATCGTGCCGCTCTTGCTGAGCAGGTTGTACAGGATGTCCGTCCCACCGAGCATCGGGTTGCTCTCAAGGGGGATGCCCTGGATCCACGTGCGGTACGCGAAGAACGTGTACTGCTGTTGCGCCGGCACGTAGATCGTGAGGTTCAGCATCGCCTCCCGCTGCGCCTTCCGGGAAAGGTCGACCACGACGTTGATGTTTGTCTCCGACAGACTGGCGTTGATCCAATCCGAGATGTTCTGCGCAGCCCGCGCCTGGGCGGACTCGCCCTTTGACGCGAGGTAGCTGATGTTGAAGCCGTTCGCGGCAGGGTAGGTGCCACCGTACTCATTCTGTGCATTTCCCGGCTCGAGCATCGGGTACGTGTAGTCCGTTGGATATGGATAGTCCGGAAGCCACCCGAGGTACCAGAGGGACATGTGGTTCGCGTGCGGGTTCGTTTCCGCAATGATGTCGTGGAACGACATCGTGCGGGTGTCGACGACGATCTTCCCCGCCGGACCGAGCTTCTGGATGTTGTCGCCCCAGGCGCGCGCCGCGGCCAAGTTCACAGGGTCGGCGGTTGGGACGACGATCGTCAGATGGAACCCCGCGGTCGCCCAGCCGCCGTGCGCCGCGACGAACGCCGTCTGGTTGTACGATTGTCGCGCCGACAGCATATTGAACACGTTGTAACTCGAAAGATTCTCGTACCCGATCATGCCCCGCGGGATGATTCCGTTGTAGCTATCTGCGAACCGCGCGTTGAACTGCTTGTTGCCGACGATGTTGTTGATGTATCCTTGGAAGTCGTACGCGTTGAAGAACGCCTTCCGCATGTTTAGGTCAACGAAGAAGTCCGAAGGGACATCGTTGTCCGGATTCGGCTGGGCGATCTCCATGTTGAAGTTCCACCAGAACAGGTTCAGCGTCGCAACGAACTCGATGTGGACCAACCCGGCCGTTTGAAGGCGTTCCATGACGTCGAACCGGTTGCTCGGGTTGTACGTCGTGATGTCGGCTTGCCCGGATTCGAGCGACAACTCCCGAGTCGAGGCGGACTCGACATACTGGAGGAACACCCGTTCGACGGTCGGCGCGGGAATGCCCGCCACCGCCTGGAAGTTCGGGTTCCGCTTCATCGCGACGGCTTCGCCCGGAACGACGTAGTCCACGACGAATGGCCCGGAACCCATCGTATGGTCCCGCCAGTACGGGATGTAGTTCACGAGGCTGCCGTACTTCTGGTAGTCAACGAAGCCTTGCGGGGTCCATGTGAGTCCGGGACCGTGGGCCTCGAGCCACTTCCAACTTACGATCGACGATCCGAGCGGGTCGGCGATGATTTGGAACCAGAGGAGCTCTGGCACCGTCGTGGAGAGGTGGAACGTAACCTCCCTCGTTACATTGTTCACGGTTACCGAATTGTTGACGTTGCTGAAGGTGAGGTCCGCGCGTTTGAGACCGGGCAACAGATACTGGGATTGGATCCAGCCGCTGGTCCCCGGCGTGCCGAAGACGAACAGCATCGTCCGGGTGAAGGAATACTTCACGTCCCACGGGGTGACGTTCGTGCCGTCGGCGAACTTTGCGCCCGGACGAATGTGGAACGTGTAGTTCCTGTGGTCCGCGCTGATCGACCCATCGGACACGGACGGGATCTTGTCCGCGAGTACGGGCACGAACTGGTCCGACTTGGTCCCGTCGTACCAAAGGAGAGTCTGGTATGTGTTTGCGATCGTCTCGAACCCGACCGACTCATAATCCGCGCCGGGATCCAGCGTCGTGTAACTGCCCGTCACCGCTTCTTGGACGACGACGAGGCCCGGGTTGATGATGCTTCCCGCATACGTGACGAGCTTGTAGCTGCCGACGGCGATCGTTTGCCCAACGATCGTGCTGCGCAACTGAATGGGCGTCACCGGGGTCGGCGTTCCCGTCGTGCAGCCTGTCGCGTCACAGTCCGCCGGGGTGCTCATGTTCTGGGTTACGACGGTCAGCCCGAGCGCACGGATTCCGGCCGACGCGTACGTGTGCGAGATTTGTAGGGGCTGCTCCGAGGCGTTCAGCAACGGGGCGGTCCCGTCCCCGTAATCGAAGCCCAACAACACCGGGACCCACGTATAGTTCACCCAGTGGGTCGTAGACGCCGTCGGGTGTGACTTGATGCTGAGGAAGAAGCCCGGGGCCTGTTGGACCGCACCCTGGCCGACGATTGTTCCACCCGGATTAATCACCGGGGCTCCCGCGGACGAGGCGGTCTTGTTGATCGTGATGATTCCCAAGCTGTCTCGGTCCGTCAGGTCGGTCCGAGGACCGACGAATGCCGCGTACAGCGCGTCGAAGTTGTTCACCTTGGCACCGTTGCTCAGGTTGACTTCCCCGCCCACGAAGAAAGTGCCCGCGATCGCAAATGTGTGGGAGACCGACGTGCCTGCGCTAGACGCCGAGGTGCCATCGCCGAACGTCCAGGCAATCGCCGACGCGGTGACGCCGGATGGCAACGTCAAATCGGGCTCGAAGATGACGGGCTGGCCTGCGGTCGCGAAGACCGTGGTCGTTTTGACTCGGAAAATCGCGGCCTGGCTGCGGAGGAGGAGGATTGCTCCTCCAACTGCGGCGGCGATAACGATGACGACGACGGCCACGATGATCCATTTACGTCTCGACGTCGGCGGAGCTTCTGACGTTGGCGGTTCCGATGTCGGCGCAGCAGGCGACCCTTGCACCTTATCCCCTCCTCCCGAATGCGATGGTGCGCGAGTGCACTTCGAATACTCGAAGGTTTTGGCTCAGGGGCCGGACGCTAACCGAAGCATTCTTAAACGGTCTCCTGGCGATGGCGTCGGGTGCGTCGAACACAAAGTCTTCATCCGAGGCAAACCTTCGGGGAATTGATGGCTCGGAAGGTCCGAAAGAAGCGAGGAAAAAAGACGGCAAAGAAACGCGCCTACTACTCCGGTCGCAAAGAACGCCGGGCGAAGAAGTAGCTCAACGGCGATGGGCCCGCGGCACTACTCGAGGATCGTCGTAGCTAAAGCGTTCAAGGCCTCTTCGGCTCAAGGGCATCACGATTCGCCAGACCATTCCATGGAGAGAATAGGGAAGGCGAATCAAACGCATTTCTCCCGTGGTCACCCACTCATCGATCGCATACCGACGGGCAAATCGTGCCGCAATCCGAGTCCGCTCGGCTCGTGAGAGCGCGAACGCCTCTTGATCCAACACGTGCACGTGGAATCCGCGTCCGGAATAGACGATCTTCAACTTTGTCCATCGATCGGCAAGCTCGTCGTACAGCGCCGCGGCCTGGCGACGGACTTCGCCGAACTCCCAGTCGCAGAAGGATAGACCCTGATGCCGCCGCATCTTCGCTTCGATGTCCCCGTGGATCGGGCAGTCGAGGTTCTCGGGATCCAGGTCGAACGCCAGCTCCTGGCCGAGGAACAGCGGACTCCGCCACGCATGGGCGTAGTCGAGACCGGCTTTGCGGGCTTCATCGAGTGAGGCGTACACGTTCCTGTCATAGTACACCCCCTCGGGCAGGTACTTCAACAGGTAAGGCCGCAGGCCGTTCGCGTCCCGGACGTCGTCGACTACCAGAGGGACGTTCTTCAGATGCCGGAAGCGCCGCGGATAGATTCCGGAGTGTCGCCCGACGATGAGGGCGTACACCCGTTCGCCGGGAGGGCTTGCCATCCATTCGCGGGCGGACGCGTAGTCCATGCCTCGCTCGTAGAACCGGCGTCGATCACCAAGGGATGCGGGAGCCAGATCCCCGGGCAGAATGTAGCGCGGCCGGACCATGGCACGGAATCGCGGCAACCGGTTAAGCCTCACTCGATGCGGGAGGGTCGAGTCCATCAGGGCTGGTGGTCTGGATTCCACGCCACATGGGCTCGTTCGTCCAGCGAATCGAGCCGATCCATGTCGTCGCCGTTCAAGTCGAAATCGAAGACGGCAGCGTTCTCCCGAATCCGATCGGGATGGACGGACTTCGGGATCACGACGAGTCCATGCTGAAGGCTCCACCGAATCAGGATCTGCGCAGGCGTCCGATTGTACCTCGCAGCAATTTCGGTGATGACCCGGTGCGTCAGGCGGCGTCCCCGGGCGAGGGGGCTGTATGCCTCAAGTTGGATTTTCCGTTCGCGGCAGAACTCGAGCAGCTCCTTCTGATACAAGAACGGATGGAACTCGACTTGGTTCACGGACGGTGCGACCGATGCCGAAGGAAGCATTTCCTCCAGATGGCGAATCGTGTAGTTGCTCACGCCGATCGAACGAACGAGGCCTTCTTCGTGGAGCTTTGAGAACGCCTTCCACGACTCGTCGCGAAGGCCCGGTACCGGCCAGTGGATCAAGTACAGATCGATGTAGTCGAGGGCCAGCTCGCGGCGACTCCGTTCGAACGCCCGCAACGCGGACTCGTACCCGTGATCGCTGTTCCAGAGCTTCGTTGTGACGAAAATCTCGTCCCGCGGAACTCCACTTTGCCGGACTGCCGCGCCGACGTCCCGTTCGTTCGCGTACATTTTCGCGGTGTCGATCAGGCGGTACCCGACTTGGAGGGCGGTGGCGACGGCGTTCCGGGTCTCCTTGCCCGACGCGGCTTGCCAGACGCCGAGGCCCAGGACCGGCATCTTGTGTCCGTCGTTCAGCGTCGCACGCGATTCGATGGTGAGGCTCATCGGCGCGGCGACGGCGGGCGCCCTACTTCAATCTTGACGCGCGGCATTCAGGACTTTGGAATGTCTTTTTTCGGGTCCACGAACGGCTTCTTCACGACGCTTGCCGACCGGACGCCTTTCGTCGTCGACACCCGGAGCCGGGTCCCGATCTTCGCGTGATCGATTCCCACCAGGGCGTACCCGATGTTCTTCTCGAGTCGTGGCGAGTACGTCATCGAGGTGACGTGACCCACCTTCCGGCCGTCCGCATGAACATCCCAGTAGTCCGGGATCCAGGCTCCGAGCGATTCGCCCGCGACTTCGATCCCCACGAGCTTCCGCCTCACGCCTTCCCGCTTGACCCGAGCAATCGCTGCTTTGCCGAGATAGTCCGACCGCTTGTCCTCGTCAACCGTCCAGCCCAGCCCGACCTCATAGGGACTATTGTCGAGCACGATGTCGGAACTGTAGTTCAGGATGCCGGCCTCAATCCGACGGATCTCCGACGGCGCAATGGGCCGGATCTCGTACTTCGATCCGGCGGCCATGACGGCGTCCCAGAGCTTCTCCCCGAATTTCGAGTCGCGAAGGTACAGCTCGTATCCGCGTTCCGCGCTCCACCCGGTCCGGGTAATGACCAGGGGGATGCCATCGAGCTCCGTCTCCGTCAGGTGGTAGTACTCAAGGCCGAGAATCTCCTTGCCAAAGAGGTCCACCATGACGTCCTTCGACTTCGGGCCCTGCAACTGGAGGGGGGACACGTCCGGCTCGCGCACGCTGACATCGAGGCCGGCATGGACCGCGACGCCCTTGCACCAGAACAGCACGTCCCAGTCGGACAGGGAGAGCCAGAAGTGGTTCTCTCCGAGTCGGAGCAGGACCGGGTCGTTGATGATCCCGCCATCGGGTGTCGTCAGAAGCACGTACTTGCACTCGCCGACCGCACACTTCTCCATGTCCCGCGGCGTCAGGAGTTGCATGAACTCGAATCCATCGGGGCCGTCGATCTCGACCTGTCGCTCGACGCCGACGTCCCAGAGGGTCACGTGGTTCACGAGATGCCAGTACTCCTCCACGGGATCCGTATAGAGACCGGGCATCAGCATGTGGTTGTAGAGGTCGTATGCCCGAACGCCGTGCTTCGCGGCGCGACGGAAGTACGGCGACTTTTGAATCCATGCCGTCTCCCGGAACCCCGGGAGAATCGGACCCGCGTAGTCGTTTGTGGCCTCTGTCAGCACGCCTTCACGTACGTGGTCGGGTATCATACCACCTCCTGAATTGGGAACGGGAAGCTGGAAGGATAGATGAGCGTTTTGGCGCTGCGAGGAAAGCGCTCAAGTCAGGTCGCGCATCCGCCGAGAATCACGACTTCGGAACTTCTTTCTTCGGATCGATGAACGGCTTCTTGACGACCACCGCGGTTCGCAATCCGGCGGGCGTGACGATTTCGATCTCGGTACCAAGCTTCGAAAGATGAAACGGCACCCAGGCGTATCCGATGTTCTTCTTGAGTCTTGGCGACATGCCCAGGGCGGTGAGCGTTCCGATGTCCTTCCCGTCTTTCCGCACGGGCCACGGATGCGGGAGCCAAGGCCGCACGACCTCGTCGCCGGGCACTTCGACGCCCACGAGTTTCCTCCCCGGTCCGTCTTTCTTGATCTGCCTCAGCGCCGTCCTCCCAATGAAGTCGTGTTTCTTGTCGAGGTCGACGAGCCATCCCAGTCCCGCCTCGTACGGATTGTGGTCCAGGTTGATGTCGGAGGGATAGTTCAGGATCCCCGCCTCGATCCGACGGTACTCGGATGGACCGGTAGGACGGATGTCGAACGGCTTCCCCGCCTCCATGACCTGATTCCACAGCTCCGTGCCGCGGCTTCCGTCGCACAAGTAAATCTCGAATCCGACTTCGGCGGACCAGCCGGTTCGAGTGACGATCACCGGGATGCCATCGATCGTCGCTTCGAGGAAGTGGTAGTACTCTAGATTCGCGACTTGCGGACCAACGAGCACTCGAAGGAGATCTTTCGACTTCGGCCCTTGGACTTGCATGGGGGAGACATCGGGTTCGCGAATTTCGACGTCGAAGTCCGAGTGGTACGCGATGCCCTTGGCCCAGAGGAGCACGTCGCTGTCCGCCGTGGAGAGCCAGAATCGGTCCTTCGCGAGTCGCGTGAGGACGGGGTCATTGATCAGTCCTCCTCGCTCGTCCGTCAGGACCGTGTACTTCGCTTGGCCGACCTGGCACCCGCTCAGGTCCCGCGGCGTCAGGTATTCCATGAATTCGTAACCGTCGGGACCGCTGATCTCGACCTGCCGTTCGCATCCGACGTCCCACACGGTCACGTGGTTCACGAGGTGCCAGTACTCCGCGACCGGGTCTGCGAAGTTGCTTGGGATGTACATCTTGTTGTACACGTCGTACCCGCAGCAACCCGCGCGCTGCGCCGCGTCGAAGAAGGGTGACTTCCGGTACCATGGACCGAAGTAGAGTGTCGCGTGTCCCCCTTCAATGACCATGGGGAGATTCCCTCGACTGGAGCTGAATGCGAAGCCCTTATTTGACCGCAACCCACGCGCGAGACAAAGGGTAAGAAGCCCCCACGCATCCTCGCCCTTCGAAACGTGACCCGCACTTATGGGAGCCAGAGCATGTCGGACCCGCTCCGCACGGTGCTCGTGCGACGGCCTGACGATTCGTTCGCCGGGGCCGATCCGAAGCGCTGGGGATATGCGGCGAAGCCGAACCTTGCCAAGGCTCAGAAAGAGCACGACGGACTCGTCGACCTCCTCGAGCAATCCGGAATTGAAGTCCGATACCATGGGGAGCCGCAGCCGGGAAGAGCGGACTCGATGTTCGTGCACGACCCGGCAATCGTCACAGACCGCGGAGCCGTGATTCTCCGGATGGGGAAGAAACTCAGACGGGGTGAAGAGGCCTCAATGGCTCGCGCCCTCGAAAGACTCCACGTCCCGATCAGCGCGACCCTGCGCGGCGAGGCGACCGCGGAAGGTGGAGATCTGCTCTGGGTGAATCACGACGAGCTCGCGGTCGGCCGAGGATTCCGGACAAACGCCGAAGGTCTCCGGCAAGTCCGCCAAGCCATGAGGGCAATCGGAGTCGAAGTGGAGCCGGTCTCATTGCCCTACTTTCAAGGCCCCAAGGCGTGCTTGCACCTAATGTCGCTCGTCAGCCTCCTTGACGACGACCTCGCGGTTGTCTACCCGCGTCTATTCCCGGTCCCGTTCTGGGACTACCTCGAAGACCGCGCGTTCGAATTCGTCGAGGTCCCCGACGAGGAGTTCGAGACGATGGCCCCAAACGTGCTCGCGGTCGCCCCGCGCGACTGCATCATGCTCGAAGGGAATCCGATCACGAAGCGGCGGCTTGAAGAAGCCGGTTGTCGGGTCCGCACGTACCGCGGAAACGAGATTTCCCTGAAGGCCGAGGGCGGCGCGACCTGCCTGACTCGACCAATTCACCGTTCCCGCTCATCCCATGCGGGCGCCGGGGGCAGCGCCCGCGGAGGTGGTTTGGAGGCGAAGACCAAGGATGGTCACCGACTACCAACACGGATGAGAAGCGTTTTGATTCGAGATGGTTGGAACAAATTACAACGAGTACATACCCTAGATGTAGGGCGCGATGCGAGTAGGAGGTGAGTTGGAGACGGTCCAAACGAAGGCACGGGCAGCGAGATAAGCGGGAAAATGAAAACGGGCCTCGAAACCGGCATTGTCGGCATCCCCCCTAACCGGCCCGGGCTTCAACACAGAGAGGAGACTCGTTAACAGGAAGTGTCTTCGTGCTGCGCGAAAGGATCCTTCGGGCCTTGGCGGATCCGTTATTAGTCCGTATCGCCTGGAGGATGGAAAGGCTTCGCGAGGCCGACTCGGTCCGTCATGCAAGGTCGCGAGCCACTGTGTCTCCGACGGCGGTCCTGCATCCCAGCGCGACCATTTACAACCACCTGAACGACCCGAAGGCAATCACGGTGGGTCCCCACACGAACATTCTCGGCGAGCTGCTGGTCTTTTGGAATGGGGGTCGCATTCGCATTGGGGAATGGTGCACGCTCGGCAGAGGATCGCACATTTGGTCACAGAACTCGGTCTCCATCGGGGACCACGTCGCAATTTCATACTTGGTTGATATCCATGACACGAATGGCCACCCGGTCGACTGGGCGGAGCGACGGGGGAACCTTGGGTCAATCGTATCAGGGAAGGGATGCCAGATCCCCTCCAAGACCGTTTCAGCACCCATCGTAATCGAGGACGACGCGTGGATCGGCTTCAAGGCCACGATCCTAAAGGGCGTCCATATCGGGCGTGGCGCGATCGTCGCCGCGGGGTCCGTCGTCACCCACGATGTCCCTGCCTGGACGATCGTCGCGGGTAATCCTGCGCGCGTAGTCAAGAGACTCGATGAGGACATTGCGCCTTTGGTGCCTGCGTTGCGATAGAGGGACTTGTGACGGCCTTCAAAGGGCTTCCAATGGACCCGAGTCGCCGCGAAAGTATCAAAGAAATCAAGTCCAGAATCGCGATGATGCTCGAAGAACGCCAACGGCTTACGAGCTCAAGTTCGAGGACTGCATCACCGAGCAAGTTCTGGTCTGACTTTTGCTCCTTCTTTGACTACCTGCCATCCCTCCCGGACGAAGCATTTGCCAACCTGCGGCTCCATACCTATCACCTCACGGGAGACACCTATCAATCGTACTACTTCAAATCGGAGATCGCTTCGATGCGCGCCCGTTGGGAGGAATTAATCAGAGACGTTCCCGCTGCTTACGTTCTCCGCGAGCCAGAGGGTGGCATCGGCTTTTCCTACGACGACGGCACCGTTGTGAGTCGGGATGTCATGAGGTGCCAGCGAGTTGTGAACACGCTATATGACAGCGGCACTCTGACCGCGCTCGCAAACGCTGGTGGCCAACGAAAGCTCGTTCTGGAAATCGGAGCAGGCTACGGTGGCCTAGCCCATCAACTGTCAAACCTGCTGGGAAACACCACGTACGTAATCGTGGATCTGCCAGAAACCATGTTGTTTTCTGCGTCGTATCTCGCGCTGCTCAATCCAGGCAAGAAACTATACCTCTACCGAGGTGACGACTTTCCCAAGCGTGGGAATCGGGATTTTCTTACCGCGTTCGACTTCGTGCTCATCCCAAACTACAAGTTGGATGAACTCCGCGACCTACGATTTGATCTTGTCCTCAACGTTGCTTCTCTCCAGGAGATGCGCGCCGATCAGGTCGCTGAGTATCTCGACTTCATCTCGGACACATGCAAGGGAGTGTTCTACAGCTGGAACCAGGACGATCAGCCTGAGAACAGCGAGCTTGGCAATCTTTCCAAGATGCTTCGAGCCAGGTTCGAATTAGCGGAAGTCGTCCCGAAGTCGGTCACGAATCACTTGACAGCCCGAGAACTGATGGTGTCCAAGCTGAAGGAATTGATGCAGCCCGTCGGCATCCGCTTCGGTGTCCTGAAGCCCTTTCCAGCAGGCCGACGGCGCTACGTAGAGCGAGAGTACTTGTGTCGTCCCTTCGGGTTACGAAGCAACAGCTAAGTGGGCTGGTGGCCGAATCAGGATTTGGGAAGGTCTTTCTTCGGATCGACGAACGGCTTCTTAACGACCGTAGCGGGGCGATCCCCCGAGGGCGTCGCGACCGCGAGCTCTGTCCCCAAGCGGGAAAGGGCAACCGGCACCCATGCATATCCGAGGTTCTTCTGGAGTCGCGGGGAGTAGGTCAGCGCCGTCAGGTGTCCCACCTTCTTTCCGTCCTTCTTCACATCCCAAAATTCCAGGGCCCAGGCGTTGATCTGCGGGCCATGGATCTCAAGCCCCACGAGCTTCCTTTTCACGCCCTCCTTCTTTGTTTTCGCGAGCGCCGTCTTCCCGATGAAATCCGCTTTCTTGTCCAGGTTCACGAGCCAGCCTAGGTCGACCTCATACGGGTTGTTTTCGAGCGTCATGTCGGACCCGTAGTTGAGGATCCCCGCCTCGATCCGCCGAATCTCCGAGGGGGCAATCGGCCGGATGTCGTACTTCTTCCCGGCCTCCATGATCCGGTCCCAGAGTTCGAGGCCGCGACTGCCGTCGGTCAGATACACCTCGTAGCCAACCTCCGCGGTCCAACCGGTCCGCGTGATGACCACCGGTATTCCGCCGATCTTCGTTTCCATGAAATAGTAATAACCGAGGTCGAGGACCGCCGGGCCAACGAGATCCTTCAGCACGTTCTTCGAGTCCGGCCCTTGCACCTGGAGCGGCGAGACGTCGGGCTCGGTAATGTCCACGTCCATCCCCGAATTCACCGCGACGCCTTTCGCCCACAGCAGCGTATCCGAGTTTGCGAGACTGAGCCAGAACCGGTTCTTCTCCAGGCGGATCAACACGGGATCGTTGATGATCCCGCCGTTCTCGTCCGTGATGACGACGTACTTGCCCTGGCCGACGTCGCACTTCGTCAAATCGCGCGGTGTGATGAGTTCCGCGAACTTCGCGCCGTCTTTCCCACTGATCTCGACCTGCCGTTCCACGCTGACGTCCCACAAAGTCACGTGGTTGACGAGATGCCAGTATTCCTCGAACGGGTCCGTGTAGAGGCCGGGGAGGTACATGTGATTGTAGATGTCGTACGCCTTCGCGCCCGCGCGCTGAGTCGCCTCGAAGAACGGGGATTTCCGATACCAAGGGCCAAAGAACAAGGTGCTTTGGCCGGCGTTGTGGGGCATGTCAGCTCCTCCAGAGAATTGCGCCCGGAACGCGCATCGTTTATTTGAGGGATTCCTCGGACGCCGTTTCAGCTTGCGGTCGAGGTCATTCCGAGCAAGTGCATCTCGTGTTGCAACGTTTCACGGAGCCCGACCTCGAGCGGCCGCGGGTCGAATCCGAGTTCCCGTCGGGCTTTCGCATTGCTCCCCAGGTACGTCACGCCCGCGAGGTCTCGGAGACGTTCGGATCGCGACACGGCGGCAATCGCGCGGAGCAGGCCCGGCGACGCATGGAACCGGGGCGCGGGGATCCCGGTGATCCGCTCCGCGATGTCGAACGCTTCGATCAGCGTGTGGGGCGGACCCGCGACGATGTATGTCTCGCCTGCCTTGCCCCTCTCCATCGCGAGAACATGAGCGCGCGCCGTGTCCTCGACGTGGGCCCAGCAGTACGCCGTCCGTTTCGGAAGCGCCCGCAGTTTGCCCTCGAGGTACCGGACCAACGTCGGCCGGATTTCGCTCGTGTCGCCCGGGCCGTAGTTGACGCCCGGCTGAACGATGACGAGCGGGAGCCTTGCGCGCATCATCGGTTCGGCGATCTCGTGGTGGGCGACCGCCTTCGTTCGGTCGTACTCGGTGAGCCAAGGGCCTTCGCCGCGGTACGTCTCGTCGACCACCTTGCCGTGAGTGTCCGAGAAGACCGCGAGCGTGCTCGTGTAGACTCCCTTCGGTATCCCGAGCTCGTTCATCGTTGTCAACACGTTTCGCGTTCCGACGACGTTGATCCGCTCACCCTCCGCCCGATCCTTGGAGCCGATCTTGTACCAGCCCGCGATGTGGAAGACCCCGTCGGCGCCCGCCATCGGCTCGCGCAGGGAATCCTGGTTCGTGATGTCTCCGCGCCGGACATCGACCCCAATCGATGCAAGGTTCCGTGCGTTCTCCGGGTTCCGAGCGATCGCGACGACCTCGTGGCCCGCCTCAACCAGCTGCCTCGTGACGCGACCACCGATGAAGCCCGTGGCGCCCGTCACGAAGTATTTCGCCGTGGACGGCCTCCTCGGAGCGACGAACCGACTCAGGCTAGATAACGGTGCCCACCGAAGCTCCACTCGATGTGGTGCAGAATCAACCTTGTTTAAGGTTAACTCGACGACTCCCCTCGGTCGGACCGCATCAAGCTTCATAGCGCACGAGGGTCTCCCGCCAAGCCGGGGATCATCCGTGGGAGAAACGCTCACCCACAAGCTGATTCGTTCGCATCTCGCGGAAGGCACGACACATCCCGGTGACGAGATCGCGGTTCGAATGGACCAAGCGCTCCTACAAGATGCCACGGGCACGCTGGCGTGGCTCGAGTTCGAGCAGATGGGCCAAGACCGCGTCGCGATCCACCAGGCGACGCAGTACGTGGACCACAACATCCTCCAGACCGGATATGAGAACGCGGACGATCACCGGTTCCTTCGCAGCGTCTGCCAGCGGTACGGTGCCCTGTTCTCCGGACCGGGGAATGGGATCAGCCACTGGGCCCACATGGAACGATTCGACGTCCCCGGAGAAACGATGCTCGGGTGCGACTCCCACACGCCCCACGCGGGCGCGTGCGGGATGCTCGCGATCGGGGCGGGCGGCTTCGAGGTCGCGAGCGCGATGGCCGGCGAGCCGTACCGCCTCACGATGCCTGCGGTCGTGAACGTCCGGCTCGCGGGGAAATTCAAGCCGTGGGTGAGCGCGAAAGACGTGATCCTGGAGCTCTTGAACCGGTTCGACGTCAAGTGGGCGAAGAACAAGGTCCTCGAGTACACGGGCCCCGGTCTGGCGGAGCTGAGCGTCCCGTCCCGCGGGACGATCGCGAACATGGGCACGGAACTCGGGGCGACGGCGTCCGTCTTCCCGGCGGACGGCATGACGAAGCAGTTTCTCGGCGCACAGGCGCGCGGGAAGGACTTCAATCCCCTCGCGGCGGACGATGGTGCCGCATACGACGAGGTCGTCGACGTGGAGCTGAGCACGATCGAACCGCTCATCGCGTGCCCGTCGAGCCCCGACAACGTGAAGGCCGTGCGGGAAGTCGCAGGCACCGAGGTCGCCCAGGTGGCCGTGGGCAGCAGCGTGAACTCGTCGTTCCGAGACCTCAGCGTCGTCGCGCAAGCCCTCGACGGGAAGCACGTCGCACCGGGGATCTCGATGTCCGTGTCACCCGGTTCGCGGCAGACCCTCCTCTTGATGTTGACGACGGGCCTGATGACGAAACTCATCAAGGCGGGTGTGCGGGAACTCGAGGTGGCGTGCGGCCCGTGCATCGGCATGGGCTTCGCACCGCCCACGAAAGGTCCTTCTGTGCGGACCTTCAACCGGAACTTCGAAGGGCGGAGCGGGACGGCCGACGACCTCGTCTATCTCTGCAGTCCGGAGACCGCCGCCGCCACCGCAGTCCGTGGCGTGATCACGGACCCGCGCGACCTCGGCAAGTTCCCCATCGTGAAAGAGCCCACGAAGTATCCGATCGACACGTCCGGATTCGAGTGGCCCCCAAAGGACCGGGCGTCCGTCCAAATCATCCGGGGCCCGAACATCGCGCCGCTCCCGGTCGCGAAGCCGCCGAGAGACACGATCGAAGGCGAAGTGCTCATCCGGCTGGGCGACAACATCTCGACCGACCACATCATGCCCGCGGGCGCGAAGTTCCTTCCGTTGCGGTCGAACATCCCCGCAATCGCGGAACACGTCTTCGAATATGTCGACCCGACATTTCCCGAACGGGCGAAGAAGGCAGGGGGCGGCTTCATCGTCGCGGGCGAGAACTACGGCCAAGGCTCGTCCCGCGAGCACGCCGCGGTCGCGCCGATGTTCCTGGGCGTGCATCTGGTCCTGGCGAAGGGGTTCGCGCGGATCCACATGGACAACCTCGTGAACTCGGGGATCCCGCCCCTCACCTTCGTGGACGCGAAAGGCTACGACGCCATCCAACAGGGGGACCGCGTCCGGATCACGAACCTCCTTGCGGCGATTCGCGGACACGGCGATGCAATCGTGGAGAATCTCACGCGGGGCACGAAGACGTCCGTCCGCGTTGAGCTGCGGCCATACCAGCGCGCGGTGCTCCTCGCGGGCGGGGGCATCCGGTACGCGCAATCCCGTCGGGCCGCGTGACGCCGCGGGTTTAAGCCGAGGCCCTGTTATCTCCGCGCCGGAGGAGGCCGCCGTGGCGATGATCGTGCGGAAAGGCACCGTGCCCTCGACCCCGCACACGGAATTCTATGCGATCCCAAACGTCCTCGCGCGGGAGGAGATCCATGGGTCGTATGGCTTCAGCGGCGCGTGGTCGCGGAAGGTCCACGTCCGCTTCTACCCGACGGAGCAGGTGAAGCCCCCACGGAAAGGCGAGCTCACCCTCGAACCGGACTTCCCATCGGAGGCGGACATCCTCCAGCCGTACCACATCCGAACCGGGCGCATGCCCTTTGAAGGCGATGCGCTCTCGTCACGGAAAGCGATCGTCCATGGGCCTCGGACCTCGATCTCGGTCTCGAAGCCGAAGCAGTCCATGCCGACCGACACCTTCTTTCGCAACGGCGAGCGGCACGAGGTGTACTTCGTCCAGGACGGACAGGGCGTCGTCGGTTCGGAATATGGCGATCTGAAATTCCGCAAGGATGTGTACGTCGCGATCCCGAAGGGCACGACGTACCGGGTCGACTTGACCTCGCCCAAGGCGTGGTTCCTCCTCGTGGAGTCGATCTACCCGATCACCTTCGCGCCGCACTACCTGAACAAAGAGGGCCAAGCCACCCTGATGTCGCCCGTCGTGGAGACGGAGATCGAGACGCCGGAACTCCAGCCGTTCCAAGATAAGCGGGGCGAGTTCCCAATCGACGTGAAGCACAGTGGCGGGAAGATCACCCGGATCACCCTGGGTCACCACCCGTTCGACCTCGCCGGATGGGAAGGGGCGCTGTACCCGTTCGTCTTCGACATCAAGAGCCACCACGGGATCGCGCGCGAGATCCACACGGCGCCGCCGATGCACCAGACGTTCCAGTCGGGCAACGTGCCGCACAGCGGCTTCTCCCTTTGTTCCTTCGTCCCCGTCATGGCGGGCTGGCACCCGCGGGAGGTCCCGGCTCCGTACGCGCACTTCAATGTCGATTCCGACGAGCTCATGTTCTTCTGCAACGCGTTCTACGGAGCGCGCGAAGGCGTAGTGGAGGAGGGCTCGTTCACGTTCCATCCCGGATCCACGCCGCACAGCCCCCAAGGGAACGCGGCGCAGCGATCCCTCGCGGCCCGCGGGAAAGTGCAGGCACGCCTCGCGGTCATGCTGGACACGTATTTCGAGAGCATGCGGATCACGAAGGCGGGATTCGCGTACCGCGACCCGGAGTACGTCCTGAGCTGGTCCGAAAATATTCCGCACGCCCAGCCCGCCGGGGAAGGCTGGGAGTCGCCCTCCGCGTGACGGGAGGGGGAACCTGGACGCCCTGACAATAGATCGGTTCGTCTTTCAAATCGAGGAAGGGTAGTATGAAGCTCGTGCGCTTTTCAACTGCAGGAGGGGCCCCCCGCCTCGGAGGGGTGGTCGGCCCGTGGGACCGTTGGGACTGGGTCGTGGACCTGTCCGCGGTGGACCGCAAGATCCCCAAGGACACCCTCGAGTTCATCGATGCGTGCCCGGAGCTGAAGGGCGACGTGTGGGATCGGAGCCTTCGGGCCCTGTCCGAAGCCGAGCACATCGGATCGGAAGCGCCGGCGTGGGCCTATCGACCGCGGGATGTTCGGATCCATTCACCGATCGCTCCGCGCCTGCTGCGGGACTTCCTCGCCTTCCGGGCCCACGTCGCGCGCACGCGCGCCGCCGCATGGGCGCAAATCCCGCCGGAATGGGACGTGCTGCCGGCCTATTACAACGGAAATCCGTTGAACGTCGTCGGGACCGAGGAAGCGATCGCTCCGATGCGTTTCGAGA
This sequence comes from Methanobacteriota archaeon, assembly GCA_005878995.1. Next base: position 22,393 of record VBME01000013.1, read on the forward strand.
CGTTCGACGGAAAGACGCCGCGGCTCATCTTCTCCAGCAAGATGGACTACGAAGCGGAAATCGGCTTCGTCCTCGGTCTCGGGGGTCGGGACATTGACGCGACGAAGGCGCCCGCGCATCTGTTCGGCGTGACGATCTTCAACGATTTCTCGGCCCGCGACCTCCAGGCGACCGCGACGAAGACGGGTATGGGGCCCGCTCCCGGGAAAGACTGGGCGAACGCCCTCGGCCCGTGCATCGTGACCCGCGACGAATTCGGAGAGCTGCGAGATCAATCGATCGTCGTCCGGGTCAACAACGAGGAACGGCTCCGCGATCGATACCGATCCCTCGTCCATGAGAACCCATGGGTCCGCGAGGGCCAACGGGCCCTCTGGTCATTCCCCGAGATGGTCGAGTTCCTCTCCCGATTCCAGCCGATCCACGCGGGCGAGGTGTGGGGCAGCGGGACGATTCCCGGCGGTTGCGAACTCGAGCGGTCCTTCTCGACGAGGACCCGTCGGACCCCTTTGTCGGCCATGATCTCCGCGACGCGGTCGATGCCTTCGTTCGCATCGACGTACACGAGGGATCGGGTCATGAGCTCTTCGAGCGTGACCTGCGCGGGGTTTCGGGCCACCGCCACGACCTTCGCGAGGATATCCCATTCCGTGACGATTCCGATCGGACGGCCTTCCGGGGAGGTCACGATGACGAATCCCTGGTGTTGGTCCGCCATGCGCTTGGCCGCTTCAAGGAGGGACGTCTGGGGCCGCATCGAGATGAACTCGGGCTCCAGGATGTCCTTCGCGTACAGCACCATGCAAGCGAAGGTAGCGCGTCAGCGGCCTTTATGCCTTTACTTCGCCCGAGGGCGACTCGGCGACCGGCGTCCGTCGGATGGAGGCGGGGATCGCACCGAACAAACTAATCCCGGCTATGACGCCGAAGATCTGATGGAACGCATCCATAAACGAGCCGATTTCAAGCTGGCCTTGGGGAACCGGAAGTCCGGCGAAAATCGCCTGCATCACAGACAATGGCATCCGGGAAGCCATGATTGCGAACGCGAGCCCGAGGCTCACTAAGAACCCCACGTTGAACAGGGTCGCCGACATGCCCGCGGCGACGCCGCGGCGCACGACTGGAACAGAATTCATGATCGAGGCCACGTTGGGAGCGATGAACAAGCCGCCTCCGATCCCCGCGAGAATCATCGGGAAGACGAGGATGGTGTACGGGACCTGGTACGGGAGGGCGGCGAACCAAATGTACGAAGCGGCGGACACGAGCAGCCCGCCGGTGGTGAAGAATCGGGGACCGTACCGGTCGGAGAGATACCCACTGAGGGGGCCGATGCTCACAAACGCAAGGGAGAACGGGATCAAAAGAAGGCCCGCGGTCAGCGCGTCGAGCCCGAGCGCGCCTTGGAAGTAGAACACGAGGACGAGGCCGACGGCCCCTCGAGAGGTCGATGCGAGGAGGTTGCTGAGGACCCCCGCGGAGAACACTCGGTTCCGGAATAGGCTCAGGTCCATCATCGGGGACCGAACCGCCCGCTCGACCGGGACGAAGGCGATGAGACACGCGACTCCGGCGAACAGCATGACGAGGTCGAGCCCGGCCCAGCCCGAAATCGCGCCGAGGGTGACTCCGAGGAGGGCGAGAGACAGGCCGCCCGCGAAGAGGACGTTCCCCGCAGGATCGAGCTTTTCGCGACCCGCGTGGACCCCGATCTCCTTCAGGCGCGTGTAGGCCCAGATCGTCGCGAACACGCCAACCGGGACGTTAATCCAAAAGATCGATTGCCAACCAAGCAACGCGGTCAGGACGCCGCCCGCCACGAGGCCGATCAAAGCGCCAGCGGTCCCCGCGACCTGATTGAGTCCGAGTGCTCGTCCGCGCTCGGCAACCGGAAACGCGTCCGTAAGGATCGCGGCGCTGTTCGCGAAGATGAGACCGGCTCCGATTCCTTGAACGAGCCGGAAGAGAACGAGGCTCTGGCCATTTGGCGCAAGGCTGCACAGCCCCGATCCAATCGTGAAGACCGCGAAGCCTACATTGTACAAGCGCACGCGGCCGTAGAGGTCCGCGAGGCGGCCGATCGTCAGGAGCAGACTCGCGGTGACGAGAACGTAGCCTAAGATGATCCAGATGCCCTCGACGGTCGTCGTGCCGGGCAGGTCGCGGATGATCGTCGGCAAGGAGATCAGAACGATGTTCGAGTCGAGCAACGCCATGAACGTCCCGATCGTCGTGTTCGTCAGCACGACATATTTGTATTGCATCCGGGCACCGGAGAGAGGCCGCGTAGCCCATCGCGTCTTTATGTAGTTGCGTCAGCCGCCTCCACTGGCCCGCCGATGATTCTCAGAACGTGTCGATTGGCCTCTCCGTCCGTGCGATGTCTCATGCCACGAGACGGTTTTCGCACACAGGCATAACACATTTGCGGCCGGAGGCTCGAGTCGAAATCGAGATCGAGGGGATCGACACCCTCGCGAACTCCATCCCGAGTGCATGACGCATTCGGACGGCCGCTCGCCTTAGGTACCTATCGGAGGCGACATCCTGAAAAGGAGCACGGGGCATAATGCTCAGCGGTGGCAAGATGGCCTCGGACAAACATATCCCGGTCGGCTTTCCCGCGCTCCTGCCCTATCTCACCGTGGAGGAGCCGGACAAGCTCATCGCGTTCGTCAAGAGTGCTTTTGGGGCGGAGGAAATGAAAGAGCAACGTTGGGAACACCCGGCTGGAAAAGTCATCCACTCCGCCCTTCGCGTCGAGGGATGCGTCATCGAGACGGGCCGAGCCTCCACCGAGTGGAAGGCGATGCCCGCAGAGATCCACCTCTACGTGCGGGATGTGGACCGGACGTACGACCGCGCTCTCAAGGCGGGAGGGGTGAGCCTCCACGGCGTCAAGGAGATGGAATACGACGAACGGGCCTGTGCGGTGCGGGACCCCTGCGGCAATCATTGGTATATCGCCACGCACACGGGCCGGCCTTGAGGCATCCTGCTGGGGATTCGGCGGCGCTGAGTATTTCGTGGCGGGGTAACCTGGTCACGTTTTTCGAAACGATCACTCGCCTAGGGCGGACCTCGCGCTAGCGGCCTGATTCGGAGGGTTCTTCCGTCAATCTGGAACTTGAACTCTTGTCCTTCCTTCCACCCCAGTGCCTTCACGGTCCGCGGGGGAAGGACGAGGACCCACTTCGCATACTCTCTGCCGCCAAGGCGACGATTCAATTGCTTTTGAAGTTTCACGTGTACAGCAATTACCGCGGAGTACTTCAGCCCTGGGGGCCAGCGAAAGGGTTATCGTGCCGCGTCCCTGTTTGCGGCGGGGAATCACATGCCCGCACCGCCTTCCTTCATGAAACTTAAAGTGGACCATAAGACGGTCCTGTGCCGCGACCTGAACGCATATCGCGCGCTCCGAGACTTCTTACTGAACAGCGGCTATTCCCCCGTTTACGAGACGGAACGTGTCGGCGAGGAGAGAACCGCGATGGCCACGTTCGCGTGCCTGAGCTCGCTGACGGGAGAGCGTCTGGCCGTCGTCCTCGGGATGAGCGCGCCGAACGAGGTGTCGCACGCCCAAGCGCCGTTCGCCTATGGCTTCGCCGGCAAGCCGCAGAAGGACGCGCAGACCTACATGCAGCACCTCGCGCTCCGCACGAACGATATCGAGAAGCTGAAATCGCACCTCGAGTCGAAGGGTGCCGAATTCCTCACACCGATCTACAAGGACAAAGATTCGTTCGGGCCACTCCTGCAATCCTTCACCCGCGAGCTGTTCGACGACGAGTGGTTCTTCATCGAGTTCGTGCAGCGCGACTACGATGCGGACCGGGTCGGCGCGGGCGGAACGCAGTTCGTGCAGAACACGGTCAAGTCGCTCTACGTCTCGAAGCAGGAGGAATTCCGGGAATGGGAGAAGACGGGGAAGAAGCGGAAGTTCCTCGATGGCGTCCCCGCCAAAGACCGGACGAAACTCCTCCAGGACATCTTCGCCAACACGGAACCGAAGGGATACGTCGAGACCGTCGCCCCGGTTGCTCGGAATGTCAAGCTGACTTGAGACGCGCGAGGACTTCGCGCAGGTCCTCTTCGCGATTCACGTCCAAGAACGAATCGAGCCGCGGATCCACGGAGCGGAGGGAGTCTTCGCGGACGAAGATCGCGTCCAGACGGTCCACGAGTGAGGACGGAGACGGCAACGACACGGTCGTGTCGGCGAGCCGACGCCGGACTTCGCGCCGGCGGTACACGGCCCGGATCGGATCGAAGACCCCGACCTGAGGAACCGCGGCGTCATGAGCCCCGAGAGATTTGATGAGCAGCCGATACAGGTCCGGCCGAAGGAGCGGTGCATCACAAGGGGCCACCAGGACGCGCTCCCCTCGGGCGACTTGGAAACCGCGAGTCATCCCTTCGATCGGGCCAACGGAGCGACGGCGGTCGACCGCGAATTTCGCCCGCGGCAGGATTGGCCGGAG
>VBME01000110.1 GCA_005878995.1 Methanobacteriota archaeon
GCCCGCTCGCTGGCCGGCGCTCAACGCGGCGAGGAGTCGCACGGGGAGATCCCCTTCCGTCACCTCGAAGGAGTGGGCCATCGCTTTCACGACGTCCTCGCCGGCCAAGATGTTCCCTTGCGCCGCGAAATTCTTCCCGACCACATGCCCCGCCCAAGCGAAGCATTCGTTGCCGGTGTACGACGCCGCGCGGCCTCGCGCGTCGACGATTCCGACCTGCCGCTGTGCGGCCTCTTTGTCGGACTGCAGGAGGCGCTTCACGACATCCTTCGGCAAGACGCCGCGTTTCAGCATCGCGAGGGCCTTCGGCCCGTATGCCGTGTTCGCAGAGGCTTGCGTCGCGATCGCCCCGACCCGGGCCGCGGCGATCGGCACGACCGCGCCAACGGCGACGAACTTCGACTCGACCGCGACGCCGAGGTCTTTCGTCTTCGGATCGAACGCGACGATGCTGAAGGTGCTCGGTCGCGGGTAACGGGACACGCGGATTCTCGGGAGGAACTCACGGCCGCGATTTAACAACTTGCGAGGTTCTGTAACGTCTGGGGTGGCCCCTGACGTGACTCCGCTCCGCATCCGCTCCTCCCGTGCGCCTCCCAGGAGCCCTGGGAGATCGTAGAGGGGAATCACGACATCATTGCGGAGGGCACCGGGGTGGAACCGTACACCCCTTGGCCTCTCCCGAGGCCGGGTGATGGGGGTCCGTCCGCGTCCATCGTCTCCGAGATGCGACCCCATCGTCGCACCCCGCGCCCATCCGTGTTCTGCGTCGAGCGCGTCATGCCGAACGGGCGTCTCGATACGGCGGTCTCCCGCCGGAGGTCCTGTGACATTTGACTAGGTCTCCCCTCCCTATGAACGATTCCGGCAGAGGTCGGCGAAAGTACCCACACGCATAATACAGAGCCACTTGCGAGAATCATTAGAGGAGCCCGCGGTACGGGACCGATGTGCACGTGTTCTTGGACCTCTGGGGCGTCCTCACGGACTCTCGAAAGATGGTGCCGGCCTACCGCCGACGGGTCGCACAGATCCTGTCCAGCCGTCATGGCGGATCCGAGGACGCCTGGATGCGGGCGCACGACGTCGCCGGAGCATGGTATTCGGACGTTCTGAAGGAACCCGAGACTTGGAGCCGGGGGACCTGGCTTGAAGTCGTGAACCGGGCGGATTCGGAAAACCTCCGTCGAATGTTCCGCGAAGTGGGGATCGCACCCCCGCAGGACCCCCTGGCGGCGGCGCGAGCCCTCGAATTCGAAGTCATGTCCACGATCGACTCCGCATTCCCGGACGCCCGACCTGCGGTGTCCCGCTTGAAACGCGAAGGCCACCAAGTTTGCGTCACGACGAACGCGACGGAGTCGAACGCGCGGGGTTCCCTCCACGGCGCTCGATTGCTTTCCGAACTTGACGACGTGTTCACAGGAGAACGGCTCAATGCAGGCAAGGCGACCCCCGAATATTGGAGCGGCGTCCGGAACGCCGTCTCCGTGAACGCCTCCCGGGCCGTCGTCGTGGACGATCGGCTCGATTATCTGGGCGCCGCGGCAACGGGCGAGTTTGTCACCTTGCTCCTCGACCGTGGGGGACGGTATTCGGCCGATGCGATCCCGCCGTCCGTCCGTGCAATCTTGCGGAACCTGGCGGGCCTCCCGCACTTCGTCGATGTCCTGGACAAGGGTGGCAACGTGTGACGGGACATCATCATCCTGCCACCCAACTGCGCCTCCCCGTCTGGACGGTTCGATCGCCTAGGGTCGCACCCGCTCGAGCTTCACGTACCGCACCCCATCCCCGACTTCGCCGAACAGAATCTGTTTCTTCACGCCATGGGCGAGGCGCACGGCGCGGCTAATCTCCGGCCAGGCGCCGCGGTGGCCCTTCGGGACGACGTGGACGAGATACTTCGCGTGGTGCAGGTCCGGATCGCCCTCGTACGCGCGGAAGTGCGAGCCGTACTTGAACCCCGTCTTCGAGATCACCCCGCGGTCCGTCAGGTCCTCGTATGCGCGCAGCCGGAGCTCGAAATCCGGCTGAATCGCCTTCGCCTCGCGGACGAGTCGCGGCAATCGGATCGTTCGGTCCGTGTCCCCGTTGCGGACCTCGACGAGCCCCGCTTTCAGGAGGTACGCGGTCTCGAGGAGGCTGAGCTGCAGCCGGCGGCCGATCATCTTGCCGAAGAAGCCCGCCTCGTGGAGCGACTTCGCCTGCGCTTCATCGATCACGACCGCACGGTCTCCCAAGTAATGGACGATGATGGACCCGGCCCGGGATGACGGCAGACGGTGGCCGCGCGGCTGGGCCTCTCGCACGCTGTAATACGTCAGGTCGCTCTCTTCGTCGACCAGGCCCAAGAGAAGCGTCTTACGCACCGACGCTGCCTCGTCCGCCCGGTCGAGGAGTTCCGCCAGGTCGAACACCGCCCGCTCGCTCAACGCCCGGACCCAATACTTGCTCGGAGTCTTCTTCGGGGCGCCTCCCCGCGGGTAGACCTGAAAATCGACGGGGCCGTCGCGGGCTTCGACGACGTAACCCCGCGCGCGGAGGTCTCGATAGACGAGGTATCGGATCTCGAAGGCGTCCATCCCCGCGTTCGCCGCGCGGAACAGCTCCCGGACCGACACGGGCCTGCCCCGACGGCGAATCTCGAGGCGCCCCGCCTCGACGAGGTACACCGCTTCCAAGAGATTCAGTTCGAGGCCGCCGCCCGGCTGCGGCCGTCCGAAGAACCCACGGTTGTAAAGGGCGCTCCCCTCCCCCGAATCGTCGACGACGACACGGCCCTCCCGGAGCTCCCCCGCCATCGTCGACGGCGAAGGCCCGGTTCCGATAAAACGTTCGGCACGAACCACGGCGGGCCGACCTCGGGAGAGCGCGCCCGAGCAATTTATATAGAAGTCCGCACGATGAATGGCTGATGAAACGGGACCGGGTCTTGGACGCGACGCGCAAGGGCCTCGCGAAGACCGGCTTTTTCTTGTCGCATCCGCATGGAGCACGGGGCCTCTGTTTCGACCTCGTCGCCCGGCGCGACGACACGCTCTTGATCGTGAAAGTCCTCCAGAACGTCGATGCGCTGAACAAAGAGACGGCACGCGAACTCCTCGACATCTCACGAATCCTCGAAGGTTCGCCGATCGTCGTCGGCGAACGGAGTGGGACGGGCCCGCTCGAAGACGGCGTCCTGTATTCGCGCTTCGGCGTGCCGATCCTCTCCCGACGCACCTTGGCGGATTTCCTCGAGGAAGGCGTGCCACCCTTCCTGTTCTCCGCGCCCGGAGGCCTGTACGCACACCTCGATACGGAGGCGCTCCGACGCTTGCGCGAGGAACGCGAGGTATCTCTGGGGACCCTCGCGGACATCGCGGGCGTCACCCGACGCACGATCCAGATGTACCTCGAAGGGATGTCCGCGACGATGGACGTGGCGATGCGCCTCGAAGAGTTCCTGCAAGAATCCCTAGTCCTCCCGGTTGATCCGTTCGGAATGCTCTCGGATCGCGCGGCGGCCGAAGCCCCGGCGCAACGCTTGGAGGGGTTCGAACGGGAGTTGTTCGCGCGCCTCCAGCGGCTCGGCTTCGCCGTCCTCCCAACGGCACGGAGCCCGTTCGATGCGCTCTCGAGCCGAGCGACCACGACCCTCCTGACCGGGGTCGGCGATGCGGACAGCGCGCTCGACCGGAAGGCCGAGATCGTCTCGAACATCAGCCGCGTCGTCGAGAAAGACTCCGTCATGTTCGTCGTCCGCCGGCCCGTGCGGATGACCATCCGCGGCATACCCGTGATCGCCCGGGAGGAGTTGCGGCGGATGAAGGATTCGGAGGACGTCGAGGAGATGATCTCCGAGAGGAAGGGCTGATGGACGAGGTCCACCTCGGAGACGCCTCGATCAAGATCCTGCCGGTCGTCCGCGGGCTGTCGTCGGAAATCCCCAGTGTCGCCGATGCAATCAACACGACGGCCCCGAACGTCGTCGCGGTCAGCATCGGACCGGAAGAGCTCCAGACCCTTCGCGCGTACCATGGCGGCCCGTTGGATCCGGAAAACTTCGAGGAGGAAATCTACGTCGCCGGTCTGTCCGCGTGGGAGACCCCCACGAAACCGCCGCCGTGTTTCACGGAAGCGATCCGGGTCGCGGACCGACGAGGTGCGAGGCTCGAGGCCTTGGACATGGACGAGGTCACGTATACCGAGACCTACGTGAACTGCGTCTCGGGCCTCGAGGTCGTCTTCCAAGGACGCCTCGAGCGTCGGCTGAGGAAAAAGCAGTTCCGCGCGACGACGCCGCGGGACTTCGTGATTGAGTGGGATGCGGAGGTGAACGGCCCGCCGGGCTTCGCGCAACTGCAGGCGAGGCGGGAGGCGCACATGGCGGGTCGCCTTCGGGAGATCGCGGCGTCGGCACCGCGCGTCCTCGCGGTCATCGAGGTCGAGCGGGTCAGAGGGGTGCTCGCCGCGGTGCGCGCTTAGCGGCCGACGTACTGCGACTTGCTCGCGTCGCCAAGATCGATCGAATACACGTTGGCGCCGGGAGAGTCGACGGTGATGGCGGTCGTCCATGAAGTCGCGTCTTTCTGGTTCGACCAGTACCAGACGGTGAGCGCCGTTCCGACGACGATGTCGTCGGGCCCGTCCCCGTTCACATCCCCTGCGCCGAGCGCGTTGATCGGTGTCCCCGTCGAACTCGTGGAGCTGCATCCCAGGGTCGAACCGGCGGCGGGCAACGTGTTACAAATCACGGTCCCCGTGGTGCCGAACCCCGTCAAGATGCGCACGGTCGTGCCGAACGCAATCGCAATCTCGAGGCCCGATTGGGTACTCGAGAAGTTCCCCATCTTCACCCCGACAATCGCGGAAATCGCGGTGTAGAACGCGCCAGAGGGCGTCTGTAGCCCTCCCGAGCCGCCGAGATACTTGAACACGTTCCCGTTTGCCGTCCCCACGACGATGTCCCAATAGCCGTCCGCGTTTCGGTCGTCGGCATCAATCGCGTTCACCTGGCTCGTGTCGCCCGGGTTCGTGAGGCTCACGCCCGTCGTCCCCGACGGCGTGGATGCCTGGATGTACATCTGGTCCACGAAGAGCGTGTCGAGGTTCGTGTTCCCGACCGTATGATCCAGGTCCAGCGCGCGAATCCAGACCTGTTTTCCCGCGACCGAGGAAGGCAGGATGAACGAGTAGGTCGTGTCGGTCGTCGCGTTGACCCAGAACATCGTCGTGTAGGTTCCGGTTGTGGGATCGTTGGCCACGACGTTCGTCGCGTACGCAAAGACGAAATTGTCCCCTTCCGTGTTCGCCGTGTGCCGAGCCAGGAGCGAATAGGTGAACGTCGTTCCCGGCCGACTCGGCACCTGCGTGATGCGCCAGTACTGCTCGAGCTCGCTCGAGGGGCCGCCCGTGGAGGACCACGTGAGCGCGACGTTGTCGAAACCGCCCGTCGTCGTCGATCCGCTGCCTGCGTTCACCGTTCGCACGGCGACCTTCAGATAGTACGTCCCCGGCGAGGTTACTTTCGAGCTCACGTCGATAGGGCCAACCGAGGCCCAGTTCGTCGTGCCCGTCTGAGCCGTCGAAGACCAAGCCTGGGTGGGGAGGACCGGTGGGCCGCTCGTCGTGTCGACGAACGCATACAGAACGACATTTCCGCCGCCCGTCGCCCCGAACACGACGACCTTCCAGTCCAGGCTCAGCTGGACCGTGAAGGGAGGCGAGCCGCTGACAGTGAAAGGCTGGTAATAATAACCGGCGATCGCGTTGTTCGCGAGGAAGTTCGTCGAGACCGACGCGTAGCCCCCTGGGTTCCCGCCGGAGCCCGCCCAGCTTCCGCTCGCGTACGTCGCGGGGTCCACCCACTTCGCGAACGTCCAGCCGCCGACATCGGCGTTGAAAGCGCCGTTCGTCGTCGCGCCGGACTGAACCGGCTCCGTGTAGGTGTACTCGCGCACCGGCTCATAGCCGCCGTCGGCCACAAACGTGTTTAGGTAACTCCCAGATGTGACGTTCCCCTTGACCGTCTGCTCGCCTTCCGCGAACCAGTTGTCCGTGATTCCGACGTTCTGGAACTTGCCGAGCTTGTCGAGGTTCGGGTACCACGTCAGCCGCCCGGAGGCCCCCGCGACGGCGATGTCGTTCGCCCCGTCCCCGTTGAAGTCGCCGATTGCGATGGAGGTAATCGCCTGGGAGCGAGATTGGTCCACGATGACCTTCGTCGCGGACCCGCCCTGCCAGCTCCCGTCGTTCTTGTAGTACCATACGTTGCCGTTCGACGCCCCGCAGACCACCTCGGGAGCGCCGTCCCCCGTGACGTCGCCGACCGCGAGGGCGTTGCAATAGATCCCGACGAGATTGTCCATCACGAACCGGGTGAAGACGACGTTCCCCTGGGTGTCGAGGTCTCGCCGGTGCAGTACGATCTGGCCGTTGTTATTGTCGACGAAGATGCTGCTCACGGTGTCCAGGTCCCCGTCGCGGTCGAAGTCGACGTACACGATCGAAATCGTGTGGTACGAACTCTTGCAGCTCCCCGAGAGGCCGCAGTACTCGATGCGGCTCGTGCGCCATCGGTCGAGTCCGTTCAGGTTCTCATAGTAGTACGAGTAGTCTTTCGTGCCCCATGCGTTGTTCGTCGCGGCGTCCGTGCCCGCGACGACGTCGAGCTTGTACAGGGGGGCGACGATGACGAGCTGCGTCGCGATGTTCGCATAGGATTCGTCCGTGTCTCGGACGCTCGAGAGGGTGAGCGCGTAGTTCTGTGTCCCTTCGACCCACGTGTCTTGGTTCGCGCGTGTGAAGTTAATCGAAAAGCGGTAGACCCGGAGTAAGGAGTTGATGGAAATTGCGGTGCCGGAACATGTCCCACTCACGGGGCAGATAGGGATGTTCGTGTCGTGCCCGCTCACGGGAGCGCGCATGAGCTGCGTGCCGCCCGCATAGTCTTTGATGATGATGTTCCCGAAGATCACGTTCGCGACGGTTGCGTCCGTCGTGAACATCTTCATCTGGACGTAGGCCACATCCGTCGACTTGAACGTCGTCGCCGCCTGGGTGAAACCCGAGTCCTTGAAAGTCTGGACTTGCGGGAAGTCCCGAACGAATGCGTCTTCGTCGGTGATCGTGACCGAGTCCGTCGTGTTGAAGCGGATGGCGCTCGAAGAGAACAGGAGGATGTCGAGCGTGTACTTCGCGAAGAAGTATTGCGGCGGGTGGAGCGGCGCCTTGTAATAGTTCGTTCCCACCGCCGGGTCCGTCGGCGCGTTCAGCTTGAACCGGTAGACGTAGATGTAGTACCCGTTCACAAACTCCAAGAAGCTAAACGCCTGGGTAGACGAAGGGGTGCTCACCTTGGTGACGGCCTTGTTCGTGCCGTAGACCGCGGGTTGGGCGGGGAAACCGCTGAACGGATCGTACAGCGTGAACTTGTCCGTGTCGAACGTATTCTCCAAATCGAGGCTCGCGACGACGACCACGATCTGTTCGGAGCCTTTGAACGTCCGAGTCTCCGTCGCGCTGTATCGGAACTGGTCCCACTGGGACGCGTTGAAGATGTTGTAGCCCTGGCGGCCGTTCCATCGCAGGTTCGCTGGGCGGCCCGTGCTGTTGCTCCCGCCTCCACCGGCGCCGATCGGCCCGG